>CAZUZE010000176.1:2008-5210 GCA_964624565.1 uncultured Robiginitalea sp. | reverse complement strand
GATGCGGCACGGGAAAGCCTGCAGTGTGTTGTTGGGGGATCCTGGATCCCGGGGGCCATTCCCTTTGGAACAGCGCAGAAACCAGGGCTCAGCACTTATGCCGACGGGGTTGACACTGTTGACTTTTTGTTGAAAACATCCGCGGATTCTCCTGCCCATTCGTAGGCCCGGGCCCACTATTTTTTCGGAACTTTGCACCTTTAAAAGGAAAAAACCGATGAAGAAACACAACTTTAGTGCAGGACCATGCATCCTACCGGAGGAGGTGCTTGAAAAAGCCTCGCAAAGCGTTCGCGACCTGGATGGCTCCGGCCTTTCCCTGATTGAAATCTCGCACAGGAGCCCCGCTTTTGTCGCCATTATGGAGAAGGCACGTGCCCTGGCCCTGGAACTGCTAGGACTGGAAGGCAAGGGGTACAAGGCCCTGTTCCTGCAGGGAGGCGCGAGCCTTGAGTTTCTTATGGTGGCCTTTAACCTCCTGGAGAACAAAGCCGGTTATATCAACACGGGAACCTGGTCCGCGAATGCCATAAAGGAAGCCCGGGGGGTCGGGGAAGTAGTGGAAATCGCATCTTCCAAAGACGAGAATTACACCTATATCCCCAAAGGGTATTCTGTGCCCGAAGACCTGGACTACCTCCACCTGACCTCTAACAACACCATTTTCGGCACACAGTTCAAAAAATTTCCACAGACCAGCGTCCCCCTGGTTGCGGACATGAGCTCGGACATTTTCTCAAGGCCGCTGGACTTCTCCAAATTCAGCCTGATCTATGCCGGGGCCCAGAAGAACATGGGGCCGGCCGGAACCACCCTTGTGGTCATCAAAGAGGACATCCTCGGCAAGGTATCCCGAAAAATCCCGTCTATGCTGGACTACTCGGTACATATCGGCAAAGAGAGTATGTTCAATACCCCTTCGGTGTTCGCAGTCTATACCTCCATGCTCACCCTGGAATGGCTCAAGAAACAGGGCGGGATCGAGGCCATTGCGGAAGTGAATGAAAAAAAGGCAACCCTCCTCTATTCTGAAATAGACCTGAACCCACTTTTTGAAGGATACGCCCAGAAGGAGGACCGGTCCCAGATGAACGCCACCTTTACCCTTACCGAACCCGCCCTGAAAGACACCTTCGACGCCATGTGGAAGGCGGCCGGCATCAATGGCCTCAACGGGCACCGCTCGGTGGGCGGCTACAGGGCTTCCATGTACAATGCCCTGCCCCTGGAGAGCGTGGGCGTGCTGGTCGACGTGATGAGCGACCTCGAACGGAAAGCCTGACGGGCCGGTTCCCAGGGATTCTTAAATTTGCAGTCCTATGATCGTATTAGCCAATGACGGAATAACTCCAGGTGGAAAATCACTCCTTGAAGAAGCAGGTTTCCAGGTGCACACCGTAAGGGTGGCCCAGGAACAGCTCCCCTCCTATCTCGTGGAACACAAGGTCAGTGCACTTCTGGTGCGGTCGGCCACCCAGGTCGGCAGGGACCTCATCGACAGCTGTCCGGAATTAAAGCTTATCGGGCGCGGTGGCGTGGGCATGGATAATATTGACGTGGCCTACGCCCGTGAAAAAGGGCTGCAGGTGGTCAATACCCCCGCTGCCTCATCCGACTCTGTGGCCGAGCTCGTTTTTGCGCATTTGTCGGGAGGGGTGCGCTTTTTGCACGAATCGAATCGCCTGATGCCCCTTGAAGGCGATGCCCGTTTCAAGGCGCTGAAAAAATCCTTTGCCGGGGGGACCGAACTAAGGGGAAAAACCCTCGGGATCATCGGTTTTGGAAGGATCGGCAAGGCAGTGGCCCGTATCGCCCTCGGCATTGGGATGAAGGTCGTCTACAACGACGAGACCTCGCCGAATGAGGCAGTCGAGGTTCCTTTTTTCGACGGCAGCTGCGTGCGCTTTGAATTCACCACCACCCCGTTTGAGGAATTGCTGAGGACCTCGGATTTCATCACCCTGCACGTGCCGGCCCAGAAAAAACCGGTAATCGGGGCGG
This sequence comes from uncultured Robiginitalea sp., assembly GCA_964624565.1. GTDB lineage: Bacteria > Bacteroidota > Bacteroidia > Flavobacteriales > Flavobacteriaceae > Robiginitalea. The sequence continues at coordinate 3,209 of CAZUZE010000176.1, read as the reverse complement.
CGGAAATCGAAAAAATGAAACCCGGTGCAGCCCTTGTAAACACCTCACGGGGGGGCATCGTGGAGGAAGTGGCGCTTCTGGAAGCCCTGGAGGCGGGCAAACTCAGTTTTGCTGCCCTCGATGTGTTCGCCTCAGAACCCAGGCCGGAAGTGCAACTGCTGATGCAACCCAGGCTTTCGATGAGCCCGCATATCGGGGCTTCCACCGTGGAGGCCCAGGAGCGGATCGGGGAAGAGCTCGCCCGGCAGGTCATACGGCATTTGCAACCCGCCTAGCGCCAGGAGGTATTAACTCCGGGTGAGGCCGGAGTAGGCCAGGCGGAGGTATATGGCCCCCCGCTCCTGTTGTCCCTCTTTCATCTTGTCCTTGTCTACCTGGGTGTCCCTTCCCAGAAAACGCAGGGGTATTTTGACTCCGGATACCTCAAATTCCACCCGGAGTTCCGTGGGGAGCACTTCATCTGTTTCGGAATACGTATAAAAAATATCATAAACACCGTTCTTTTTGGTGCTTATCTGGGACTTGAGCACGTGCAGCGCTGCCGGGTCCACCCAGAGGGAGGCGATGGAAAAATCCGCGGCATCCGTCGTCGGGATGACCTTAATAAGCTCACATTCCCTGCCCCGATGCAGGACTTTTCCGAGGTTCAATGTCATAAAGGGGTACCGGAACAGCTCATTGAGTGTCAGGTCCAGCCCCCGTTTGGGGATCATCACAAAATCCTCGGAGGTAACCCCGATGGGCTTTCCCTTTTCATAGCTGATCTCCGCCTGTTTCACAGGCATGTTCACAAAACTGATATCCACTTCCATCTCCACCGTGGCGCGAAAGGTCGCGATAGAGTCCATCCGGCCCCTGACCTGGAGCAGGAGGGGATCCACTTCCTGTGCAAAGAGAAAGGAGCATCCCAGAAGGACCAGCATTATGAAAGGTATCCGCTTCACGTAATGTCTCTTTTTTGAAAAACCCGTATTCCCAGCCAGGCAAACAGGAGGGTATACCCTGCAAGAACGGCGTTTTTCTTCAAAATGACCCCATAGGGGATCTCCGAAAGAAAGACATACTGCCAGCTGTCGGTCAGCTTGGGAAAAAACAGCAAATTGAGCAGGTCGGACTGAAACTCCAGGCGGAGGATCAGGGTGGTGCCTATCAGAAACAGGGCGGCCACAATCCAGGTAATGGTCGCTTCCTGGAACAGCAC
>CAZUZE010000176.1:0-1908 GCA_964624565.1 uncultured Robiginitalea sp. | reverse complement strand
CTATCAGAAACAGGGCGGCCACAATCCAGGTAATGGTCGCTTCCTGGAACAGCACAGCCAGGGTGATGCTTACCACCGCATAGAAAAACATGGTTACAGCGCCTACCAGAAAGGCCAGAAACAGGCGTTTGAGTGCTTCCCCCGAACTGTAGAAACTGAGCCCTTCCAGAAAAACCACCAGGTCCCCCTTGCCAAAAATCAGGTAGGACAGGGCAAAGGTCGACAGGATGAGGATTCCCAGAATGAAGGCCGTAAAGATCAGGGCAGCGGCATATTTGCTAAGGATGAACTCCCGCTTGCTCACGGGTTGAAGCAGCACAGCCTCCACGGTGCGGTCTTTGTACTCCGAGGTGAGGAAGCCGGAGACCACGATCATCAGGATGAGGGGGACATGAAACCAAAACGAATTCAGAACCAGGTAAATGAGCAGGTTGCCATTGAGCAGGTCGCCCTGGAATTCAAAGGATTCCCTCAGGTTTTCAAGGAAGACGTCCAGGAACTCACGCCCCTGGTAATATGCGCTTACCATGATAAAGGCCTCGAGCACAAAAATGGCCGCAATGGCGTAATAGGTTTTGCGCTGCCTGAAAATTTTATGGAGTTCGGTGCGAATCAGGTTCCTCATCCGGGCGATTTTTCAAAAAGGGCGGAAAGATTGGTCTGGGGGATACAGGCCATCAGGGCAACCCCGGGTTCCGCACTGACTTTCCGGAGGATTTCGTGTATTCCCTCCGCCCCGGGGGAAACAAGGGCACTTCCGGAACGATACACAACGTCCATCGCGGCAAGGGTTTTGGAAGATTCCAGGCCGGAACCGTATAGCAGGTAGGACTGGGCGGCCTGCTGCAGGATTTCCCGTGCCGGCCCTTTGCGGATGATCTCACCCTGGTTGATCACATAAAGCCGGTCGCAGAGATCCCCCAGCTCCGGCAGGTTATGGGAAGAAATCAGGATGCCGATCCCCCGGGATCCGGCAAGCATCCGGATTTCATCCTGCAGGGCGCGGATCCCGATGGGATCGAGGCCTGAAAAAGGTTCGTCGAGGATGACGCATTCCGGGTTGTTTAAAAGGGCTATGGCCAGGCCGAGGCGCTGTTTCATCCCCATGGAATAATTCCGTACCGGGTCCTTGCGGTCTGGAGAGAGCCCCACCTGTTCCAATTGGGCATCGATTTCCCTGTGGCCAGGATTCAGGCCCTGGATCCGCGAAAAAACCCGTAGGTTTTCGCCAGCAGAGAGGTAGCCGTACAGGGCGGGTTTCTCAATGATCCCCCCCAGCGGCTTGCGCGATCCGGAATGTATTTCGAGGGACCCGGAATCCCGGCTCACCAGTCCGAGGAGAATCCGGAACAGGGTGGACTTACCCGCTCCATTGGGGCCGATCAGCCCGCATATTTCCCCCCTTCTGAGCTCGAGGGATACGTCCCTGAGGACCTTCCTGCCCCCATAGGACTTACAGACATCCCCTGCAGCTATAATCATGTGGCTCCTTCCAGTTGCAGGTTGCGGAAGTCGTACCTGGGCTTGTAGTACTTTTCAAGGAAGGTGCGTCGCCAAAAAAACTTTCGGAACAGGAACAGCGGGTCGCGAACCATAAAATACGGGATATAATGGTACCACTTAACCCCCCTAGACTGGTAGTACTCCTGTAGTTCAGCCTCCAGCCCGAGCTCCCGCGCCGCCTGCAGCGCGGCATTGCGCTGGCACTTTGACCCGATAAAACGGTCAGCCAGCCGGGGCCTGAGGCCATAGGAATAAAACATGTCCTTGGCCTTTTTATAGTCCTGGAAACGCGACCACCCATCCATGATAGTCAGGAAAATATGAATGAAGGAGAACAAAAAGAAAGAAACCCAGAATACGATCCAGAAAACACCCCCGGATGCTATTGCAAGCCTCAGCATATAG
>CAZUZE010000175.1:0-5215 GCA_964624565.1 uncultured Robiginitalea sp. | reverse complement strand
CTGCCGTGACGTCCTCCAGCTGCTTGGTCGTATTTTCGAGTTTCCCGTTGAGGTCTTCTATGGTCCCCTCCTGGCGCGCGATGGTCGCGTTCAATTCCCGGGCTTCTGCCCGTACCTGCTTCAGGCTGTCGAGGATATTGTCCCGTATCTTATCCAGGTTTTGCCTTCGGACCACTTCATACATCTTTCCCTCTGCATTGTAATTCCCCGATTTTTTGTAGAGGTATTCAAACTGGCTCTCAATCGTTCCTTGGTCCAAAGAGGGTTCCTGTTCTTCTTCCTGGCTCCAGATCACGCTGCCCGTCAAAAGTGCCAGTCCGAGAAAAATGGTTTTAAATAGCTTCATTGGAGTCGGTGCTTTGATATATAAATGGTTAAGCGGGGACTAAAGTAGTTCAATAATATGGAATTTAAAAAATCCATTCATACCTCCGATCAGATTTTCCGGGCATACAGGGGCCCTGTTTCGGACCCTTGCGGCCTAGTAATATGTAAAACGCCGGACCTTCGCAATATATTTTGAGAGGCGGATCACCTGGTGGGCATACCCGAATTCATTGTCGTACCAGACGTAAAGGACAATGCTTTTGCCATCCGGGGAGACGATGGTCGCCCGACTGTCATAAATGGCAGGGGCTGAGGTTCCGACGATGTCGGTTGAGACCAGTTCATTGTTCAGGGAGTATTTGATCTGCTCCACAAGATCGCCCTCAAGGGCGTATTTCTTGACAATGGTATTGATGCCTTCCGGGGTCGTGGATGTTTTCAGTTCCAGGTTCAGGATGGCCAGGGAGCCGTTGGGCACGGGGACGCGGATCGCATTCGAAGTGAGCTTTCCGGCAAGGGCCGGGAGGGCTTTGGCCACCGCTTTTCCGGCCCCGGTTTCCGTAATGACCATATTCAGGGCAGCAGCCCTTCCCCTTCGGTATTTCGAGTGGATGTTATCGACCAGGTTCTGGTCATTGGTATAGGCGTGTATCGTTTCGATATGGCCCTTTTCGATGCCGAGGGAGTCTTCGACCACCTTCAACAGGGGGGTGATGGCGTTGGTGGTGCAGGAAGCAGCTGAATAAACGGCCACCGTGTCGGGGTCGAATTCCCGGTGGTTCACCCCGTGCACAATATTGGGCACATCCTTGCCCGGGGCCGTCAGCAGTACTTTTGACACCCCTTTGGCTTTCAGGTGCCGGCTCAGGGCGACCTTATCCCTGAAGGCACCGGTATTGTCGATGACGAGCGCATCGGAAATGCCGTAGGCCGAATAATCGATATCTTCGGGCTTGTCTGCTGAGATCATATGCACGCTGGTGCCGTTGATCAGCAGCAGTTTGTTGACGGAATCCACCTCCACGGTGCCGCTGAATTCCCCGTGTACCGAATCCGTGCGGAGCAAGGCAGCCCTTTTCTGGAGGATTTCCTCGCTGGGAGCCCCCCGGGTCACGATGGCCCGAAGCCTTAACTGGTTGCCTTTCCCCGTTTTGGCCATCAGCTCCCTGGCCAGCAGCCTTCCGATCCGGCCAAAGCCGTACAGGACCACATCCTTAGGTTCAATGTGCGGATACGAATTGGCGTCCCGCAGTTTGTCCAGGATAAAGGCCTTTACGTTGTGGTGCATGTTCTCCTCGTCCGTGTGGTATTCATAGGTGAGCTTGCCAATATCCAGCTTGGAAGGGGGCAGCTTGATATCGTTGATCGCCCGGAGCAATTCCACGGAATCGAAGATGGAGATCGGTTTTTGGACGAATTGCCCGGCGTACTCGTGCAGGTTGATGATGTCGCTGACGTTTTTGTCGATTACCTGGTTTCGGAACAGGACCACTTCGATGGCTTTGTCGTACCACAGGTCGCTGATGATTTTAATGAATTCTGTTGTGGCTTTCCGCCGGTCGGCCTGAAAGGCCAGTTCCTTCTCATACGGACTGTTGTGGCTCATCGGTTAGGGCAGGTTAAAAATTTTTGCAAAACTATACAATCAAACGTTTTCGCCATAGGAATTCGTATAATAAAAAATCCCACCGGCAAAGGTGGGATTGGGCAGGGCGGGGCCGTTTTTTCGCTACTGGAAAATGACCCGTTCGCGTTCCCCGTTTTCATCCAGGAGGGTTATACTGGTCTGACCGAACCGCGAAATGGCGCTGAAATACTTTCGCGCGTCTTTGATATCCCGAATTTCCTGGCCGTCAACCTCCAGGATGACCTTGCCTTCCAGGCCGTATTTCCTTGAATTCTCGGGCACGTCGATGATCTTCACCCCCCTCGTAATATCGTACTTCTCCCGGTCCTTTTCCGAGAGGTTCTTCACCGTAAACCCGAGCAGCGGCAACTGCATTGTCTGCCGCTCACGAACCTCTACAGGGACCACCATCAGCTCCCCGTCGCGTTCGAGCTGAACCTCTACGCGGTCTCCCGGGCTTTTGGTGGCGATATAGCCCGTAAGGTCCGCAAACTTGCGGATGCGGATGTCGTCTATCTGTTTGATGACATCCCCGTTCTTCAGTCCGGCCGATTCCGCTCCGGAATCCTCTTCGACCTCGCCTACAAAAACACCATCCACCTGGTCAATGCCCGTGCTGCGGGCGTACTCGGAGCCCGGGTCCACGGTGCGGATGCCGATCACCCCTTTGATGACATCCCCGAATTCGAGCAGGTCCTGTACGATCTTGCGCGCGATATTGCTGGGGACCGCAAAGGAGTAGCCGATATAGGATCCGGTCTGTGAGGTGATCGCTGTGTTGATCCCGACTAGTTCCCCGTTCGTATTGACCAGGGCGCCCCCGCTGTTCCCGGGATTCACAGCTGCATCGGTCTGTATAAAGGACTGGTTTCTCCCGAGGTTCCGCGCCTTGGCGCTCACGATGCCTGCGGTAACGGTAGAGGTGAGGTTGAACGGGTTGCCAACCGCCAGGACCCATTCCCCGATTTTAACATTGTCGGAATCCCCGAAGACCAGGTAGGGCAGGGGTTCCTCCGACTGCACCTTGATAAGCGCGATATCTGAGGTCGGGTCCGTCCCGATTACGGTGGCCTCGTAGGTTTTGTTGTTGTTCATCGTCACGCTCAGCTGGTTTGCCTGGGCGATGACGTGGTTGTTGGTGACGATGTACCCGTCAGGTGAAATAATCACCCCGGAACCAGTACCGACCTGGGGGGTGGTCCGTTCCTGGTATCCGTAAAAGAAATCCAGAAGGCTTACCGGCCCCCGGCTCATGGTGATATTCTTTACGTGCACCACGGCATTTACCGTTTTCTCCGCCGCATTTGTAAAATCAGCATCGTTTATCCCCGCACCTGAGGCTGCCGGGTGCATTGAACTCGTCTGGAAAACGGGTAGTTCGTCCTGCGCGAAGACCGCCGGGGCTGCCTTTTCAAAGAACATCTTGTAGGCTCCCAGTGTTACTCCCCCCGCGAGGAGGGCAACGATAAATAATCCTCCGATCCGTCTCATGGTCATTGTTGTTTTGAGTCTAAAATTAATAGAATTTATCTCGTTCCATTTTTCGTTTAACGCCAATTTAACGGGAGCCCTGCTCCGATTAAAGTGTATCTTTGCCCCGATGCAACTGACCTTTTTTAAATATCAGGCCACAGGCAACGACTTTATAATGGTGGACAACCGCCATGGAAATTTCCCCAAAAACGATACCAAATCAATCAGGCGCCTTTGCCACAGAAGATTTGGTATCGGGGCTGACGGATTGATCCTGCTCGAAACTGACAAATCGACAGACTTCCGAATGGTTTATTACAATGCGGATGGCCTGGAAGGGAGCATGTGCGGCAATGGAGGGCGGTGTATTGCCGCTTTTGCGAACCATTTGGGGGTCGCCGGTCACGAACAGGTGTTCCGGGCTGTGGACGGGGTCCACAGGGCCCAGATTTCCGGATCGGGGATCGCCCTGCAAATGCAGGATGTACCGCAGATACACACCAGGCCGAAGTACTTTTTCCTCGACACGGGATCGCCCCACCATGTGCAAATATGGGAAGACTGGGAGGCCCTGGATGTCGAAAAGGAGGGCAAACGCCTCCGATACGGCCTCTACGGGGAGAAGGGGAGCAATATAAATTTTATCAACCCCCTGCAGGAAGGCAGGTTTCAGGTCCGGACGTATGAGCGGGGCGTGGAAGGGGAGACTTATTCCTGTGGCACCGGGGTGACTGCGGTGGCCCTTGCAATGTCCGAAGCAGGGCGCCTGGCGGGTTCTGAGGCAATCCTGGAGACCCTGGGAGGGACGCTCCGCGTGCGCTTCAGGAAGGAGGGAGGCCGGTTTACGGATATCTGGCTGGAAGGCCCGGCAGATCTTGTTTTTAAAGGGAGTTTGACATGAAGGTCCTGGAAGGTGCAAATATAAGGCTCCGCGCCCTGGAGCCTGAAGACCTGGAGTATTTGTATGCCATCGAGAACGACCCGGATATCTGGGAGGTCAGCGGTACCCTTGCGCCCTACTCGAAAAAAGTGCTCCGGGACTATCTCGAGCGGGCACACCTCGATATTTATGCGGCCAAACAGCTTCGCCTGGCCATATGTTCAGAGGGTGCATCCCCCATCGGCCTGATCGACCTCTATGATTTTGACCCGAGGCACCTTCGCGCCGGGCTGGGGTTGGTGATATCCCAACCGGGTGACCGCAACCGGGGATTTGGGGCCGAAGCGCTTTCCCTTCTCTGTGACTACGCCTTCAGGGTGCTGGACCTGCACCAGCTCTACGCCGGGGTGGCGGCAGATAACGCGCCCAGCATCCGACTGTTTGAAAAGTTGGGTTTCCGGCAAACAGGCCTCCGGCGCGACTGGCTCCGGACCGCTTCGGGTTTCCGGGACGAATTGTTTTTTCAAAAAATCAGGACAGATGTACCTTAAGCGAATCCTTTTGATCGTCGTTTTTCTGGGCTTGTTATTGGGAGGCCTTTTCTCGGCCATGGTCTACAGGACCCTCTTTGTTGCCAACACCTCCTTTAACAATGACCAGGCCTACGTTTTTATTCCTTCAGATGCCGACTTCAGCCAGGTAAAGGCGCTGTTGGAACCGCTTTTAAAGGATCTTTCGAGTTTTGAAACTGCGGCCCAAAGGAAAAAGTACGCGGGGAATGTAAGAGGGGGGCGGTATGCTATTGCCAGGGGGATGAACAACAACGAGATCGTAAACGTTTTGAGGAGCCGGAACCTGCCGGTGCGGATATCTTTCAACAACCAGGAAAGCCCGGCCTTGCTGGCGGG
>CAZUZE010000174.1:0-5281 GCA_964624565.1 uncultured Robiginitalea sp. | reverse complement strand
ACCTCGGGGATCACTCCAGGGGGCTATGAGGGGTACCCCAAAGGACTGCCCCTACCCTCAGACCTGGATGTTTTGAGGGGCAGTGCCGGGGTCAACTCACCGGCTGTTGAAGTTGTCACACCGCCCAATGAAACGCTGGCATATTCCGGGGGTGCCTATACATTGGCCGAACAGGCCCTTCAGGACATATTCAACGATGAGTTCTCCGGCATCATGAAAAAATGGATTCTTGAGCCGGCGGGCATGAAGCACTCTGAGTTCACCCAACCACTGCCCGACACCAGGTGGGATCAGGTGGCCCAGGGACACACCCATTCAGGGGAATTGGTAGAGGGCGGCTGGAGAAACCATCCGGAACAAGCGGCAGCGGGCCTTTGGAGCAACGCCGGGGACATGGCAGAATTCCTGCTTGAGATCTACAGGGCCTATCAGGGAAAGAGCTCGATATTCTCACAGTCCGATATCAAATCGCTACTCAGCCATGAGCGGGACGGCCAGGTGTATGGATTCCTGGTTCACCGCGCAGGTGAGGATATTTCCATTACGCATTATGGAGGCAATGCGGGTTACCGAACGGGGATGACCATAAGCCTCACAAACGGAAAAGGATTGGCCTATTTGATCAATTCAGACAATGGCGGGACACTGGGTAATGAATTACTGTTATCGGCCTCACAGGTATACAACTGGCGACATTTCAGGCAAACAAACGTTCAGCGCAAAACCGTAAGCACAGCTGTTTTGAAGGGATTGTCCGGGGGATACAAGTGGAATGGGCAGATAGACCTTTCAATCACATTTGATGAAACCCGCAACCTTATTTCACTGATTTTTCCCAATGGGGATGCGTATGAGCTCGTCCCAGTCGTCGGGGAGCAGCTTGAATTTATTCATCCGGTTACCGGTGTGAGCGTAATGTTCTCAGAGAAGGATGACCTCCGGTCTTTCACCCTCTACGGGCAAACAGCCAAAAAAGACGAATTCAATACGGACGCTGAGGATGATTGACAGCCCTATTGCGCTGGTTTTTTGGGTTGCAATCGTCAATTTTAAGTGTATAAATACAAAAGCATGGATACAAGGAACGAACGAAGGGAATTGGTTAAAACCGCAAGAATTGCCGGAATCTGGTATTTGTTGCTGGCGGTTTCAGGGATTCTCGGATTTATGGTGCTCCACGCAAAAGTCTATTCGAGTGACCCTGAAATAACCCTGACAAACCTGACCGACTCGGAAAATCTTTCGAGGCTGCGGCTCTTGTTTGAATTGTTGCTGGTCCTCTCACAAGCCCTTGCGGCTATATGGTTTTACAAATTATTTCGAAGTATCAGTGACTGGAAGGCCTGGGCGGTGGGAATTTGGGGCACGATGAATGCGGCGGTTATTATGATCAGTGCCATTTCGATGGCGGCTGCCATCCAGATCGCAGATTCTTCAACGCAATCGCAGGACGATAAGGTCCTACTGATAGAACTCTTAGGGCAATTGATAAAGCATTCGTGGACTGTTGGGGGCCTATTCTTCGGACTTTGGCTCATTCCAATGGGACACGTAGTGGTCAGCTCGAAAAGGTGGCCCTTATGGTTGGGCCGCATTCTGATCCTTGGCGGAGCGGGCTATATTCTGAGCACACTCCTCTATTACATGGGATTCAAACACCCCCTGATGGACTTTTTGACCATCCCCGCCACCATAGGGGAATTCTGGATGATCGGCTATTTATTGATTTATGGGATCCGGCCGGGGAATGAAGAATGAGTGACAACCTCTATTGGAGCTTATAAAATGTGCTTTAGGATATAAGTTCAAACCCTGTTCCTGACTATTCACAGGCTTGAATTTCAAATAGAATTAAGGATCAGTGGCGAAAAAAAAATGGCTTGCTTACGCAAACCATTCAAAATCCTCCACGGTCCAAACCATTGGCCTAATACGCCAATGTCCCTGACCCGGTATTGGTAAATGTTCCGCCCAGAGGAAGTCCCAATTCTTCATCGAACGCCGTGACGGCGAGCAATTCATTAACAGTTATCGTGCCCTCTGATCCTTCAAAACGCCCTGTGCCTCCTATGCATTCAAAAACCCCACCTTCAAAAAGTCCTTCTTCATTTGTAAAGACATCCACAGCCTCCCATACAACCTTGTCCCCATTGGCGGCAGTGTAGGTTACAGTGATAAAGTAGAGTCCTTCGGGGGGAAATGTACACAAGGTCCCCTGTATGGCAATTGCCCCCATATGGGTGGCATTTCCATGGCCCTCAATGGAATATTGGAGTAATCCATCGCACACTGTTGATTCTGAAAGAAACCAGTCTCCGCTTGCGCTTGATTTGAACGGACGGGTTACAAGCTTTTCGGCTGGGTTGTCTGTACCTAGTTTTGTCCTTAGGGGATTGTCTGACAATTCGTCATCGATTTCGTTGCTGCACCCTGCAAAAAACAAGGCCCCAACTAACATCACGAAAAAAAGTTTAAAGTTCATATCATTTAGTTTTATTGATTACCAGAATGTGGGAAAAGAAACACTTCAAATTATCCCACAAATAGGGAATGCGCAATGACAAGGATCAATTGTGCCTGCACACAAGGGCTCCTGCTGAGTATTCAGTCTGAATATTCAATGGGTTATAAGAGGCTGTGATAGCGGAGCAGCACATATACCGGAAAGTGGTCTGAGTAGCCCCCAAGGTAGTTCTTGCCTACAAAAGTCCTGAAGGGTTTCCCCTTGTAGGGTTGTTTCCATTCCTGCAGGAAGTGCTCGTCGAAAATATCGGCCTGGTCCAGGGAATGCGTCCCCGGGGCTGCCTTGAGAAAGGTATGGGAGAGCATAATCTGGTCAAAAATGGTCCATTCCCCCTTGTATTTGGCACTTCCCCGGTAAGGGCTTTGCAATGTCTCCATGGGGTTATAGAGGGGTTTTTCCGAGAGCAGGTGCTGTATGCTCGGGGAATCCGGGCCATCATTAAAATCACCCATGACCACATAATTGGGGTTTTCTTCCTCCTGCTCTACCTCCTGCATAAAGGAAAGGATGGTGTTGGCAGCCGAAATTCGCTTGGAAACAGTCTCCTCCTTACCGTCCCGGCGCGAGGGCCAGTGGTTGACGAACACATGCAGGCGCTCCCCATTGAGGGCCCCCCTCACATAGGTGATATCGCGGGTGTAATCCCGGCTGCCGTCCTCGTTGTAGATAAGAACGGGAATGGGCTGGCAGTGCTCGGGTTCAAAAAAATCCCGGTGATAGAGCAGGGCATTGTCGATGCCTCTTTCGTCCGGGGATTCGTAGTGGATAAAGTCCAACCCATTTTTCTTCATGGATTCCACTTCGAGCAGGTCCTCCAGGACCCTGTCGTTTTCCAGTTCTGCCAGCCCCATCAGGACCGGATAGTCCACGTCACTCAGCTTCCCGATCCGGGTAATGGTCTTCCCGACCTTCTGCAATTTTTTTTCGTACCGCGCCTCAGTCCAGTGTTTCGCCCCGTCCGGGGTGAAATCATTATCCAGGATGCCGGGCTGGTGAACGGGATCATAGAGGTTCTCGAGGTTGTAAAAACCCAGGACGACACGGGTTGCTGTGTTTTCGGGCATTGCTGCGCATTTGAGAGGGGGAGGATTCTAAAAATACAAAACACTTGGCTGTGATTGCGTAGTTTTGTAACAGATTTGCGCCTATGCTGGAAAAACAATCCATTTCCTACGAACGGACCGTACTTGTCGGCATCCTCAACCGCGAACAGCCGGAGGACAAGCTCAGGGAGTACCTCGACGAGCTCGAATTCCTGACCTATACAGCCGGGGGTGAGGTGGTAGGCCGGTTTGTACAGCGGGTGGATACACCCAACCCCAAGACTATGGTAGGGAGTGGGAAAATTGCGGAGATTGAGGAATTTGTAAAGGAGAACGATGTGGGTGCGGTCATTTTTGACGATGAACTAACCCCGGTGCAGCAGCGCAATATCGAAAAACAGCTCAAAAGGAAAATCCTTGACCGGACCGGCCTGATACTCGATATTTTCGCGCAGCGCGCCAGTACGAGCTATGCCCGGACGCAGGTGGAACTCGCCCAGTATGAATACCTCCTGCCGAGGCTGACCGGGCTCTGGACCCACCTGGAGCGGCAGCGGGGCGGGATCGGGATGCGGGGCCCGGGAGAGACGGAAATTGAAACCGACCGCAGGATTGTCCGCGACCGCATTGCCCTGCTGAAGAAAAAGCTGACACGGATTGACAGGCAGATGGAAACCCAGAGGGGGAACCGGGGGGCCTTGGTGCGCGTCGCGCTGGTGGGGTATACCAATGTCGGCAAATCCACCCTGATGAATGTGATCAGCAAGAGTGAGGTGTTTGCCGAGAACAAGCTTTTTGCGACCCTGGATACCACGGTTCGCAAAGTGGTACTTGGGAACCTGCCTTTTTTGCTGAGCGACACCGTTGGCTTTATCCGCAAGCTGCCGACCCAATTGGTGGAGAGCTTTAAAAGCACCCTGGATGAAGTTCGGGAGGCCGATTTACTGCTCCATGTGGTGGATATTTCCCACCCCAGCTTTGAGGACCATATCGCTTCGGTAAACCAGATCCTTGCGGAGATCGACTGTGCAGACAAGCACACCATCATGGTCTTCAACAAAATCGACCGCTACGAACCGGAAGTCCTCGAAGAGGATGACCTTATCACCCCGAGGACGAGCAGGCACTATTCCATGGAGGAATGGCGAAAGACCTGGATGCACAAAATGGGGGGCAATGCGGTCTTTATCTCAGCCCTTAACAAGGAAAACCTGGATGAATTCCGCAAAACGGTCTACCGGGAGGTGCGAAAGATTCACATCAGCAGGTTCCCGTACAACAATTTCCTGTATCCCGAAAACCTGGATGCCTTCTCCTCCGGGGATGAGGAACCCCAGGATTAGAAATCGTAGGTCAGGCCGAAGAGCCAGTAGGACTGAAGGTCGTTGTCGATGTTGTCGAAGGTGGCCCCGGTATTGCCCAGCGTATTGATCTCGTAATTCAGGGCTTCCTGCCTGTTGTCCCTGAGGCCGAACTCAAACCCAAGACCGATATCCCGCCATACCTTGTAGGAGAAATTATTGGTCCAGGTCCAGTTGGAGAGGTTGCTGTCCTCATAACTCAGAAAGGCCGAAAACTGGGACTTCCAGTTGAAATCCCCCAGGGATCGGTCATAGGTGGCGAGCAGTTTTCCCCCGAAGGAAGAGACAAAAATATCGCTGTTGCTGCTGAAGACGAAGTTGTAGTTCACCGGGTGTGCCACGACGACAAGGCC
>CAZUZE010000173.1:0-5297 GCA_964624565.1 uncultured Robiginitalea sp. | reverse complement strand
CATGTTCGAACTGCCGCTCATCATCTATTTCCTGACCAACGTGGGCCTGGTTCCCCCTGAAATTCTGACGAAATACAGGAAGATCGCACTGGTCCTGGTCCTGATCCTCTCGGCCATTATCACCCCCCCGGATGTGGCCAGCCAGATCATCGTGGCGGTTCCCGTGCTCATCCTCTACCAGTTGAGCATCTATATTTCAGCGAAGGTGCTTAAAAACGAGGCAAAGAAGGAAAAGCTTGAAGCGGAAAGGCGGCGCAAAAAAACCTAAGGGGCCCATTGAACGCGTTAATTATTTTGAAATTCCTTTTGACCGGGTGTAAAATGAACTAGTTTTGACGACTCCAGCATGAAGCTCCGCGCCGAAAATATCATGAAATCCTATCGTGGCCGCAAGGTGGTCCGGGGCATTTCCCTGGAGGTCAACCAGGGGGAAATCGTCGGCTTGCTCGGCCCCAACGGGGCGGGGAAAACCACTTCCTTCTACATGATCGTCGGGTTGATCAAACCCAATGGCGGGAATATCTACCTGGACGATTTGGAAATCACGAATTTTCCGATGTACAAAAGGGCGCAGCACGGCATCGGCTACCTCGCCCAGGAGGCCTCAGTTTTCAGAAAACTGAGCGTCGAGGACAACATCCTGAGCGTCCTGCAGCTGACCAGCCTCAGCAAAAGCGAGCAACAAAAACGGCTCGAAAACCTTTTGGAGGAATTCGGGATCGGCCACATCCGAAAAAACCGGGGGGACCTGCTTTCGGGGGGGGAGCGCCGAAGGACCGAAATCGCGCGGGCCCTGGCCACGGACCCGAAGTTCATCCTGCTCGATGAGCCTTTTGCGGGGGTGGACCCCGTAGCGGTTGAGGACATCCAGCGGATCGTGGCCCAGCTGAAGAACAAGAACATCGGCATCCTGATCACCGACCACAACGTTCAGGAAACCCTTGCGATTACCGAGCGCTCCTACCTTATGTTCGAAGGGGGCATCCTCAAATCAGGTATTCCGGAGGACCTGGCCGAGGACGAAATGGTCCGGAAGGTCTACCTGGGGCAGAATTTCGAACTCCGGAAGAAGAAACTCACCTTTTAAGGGATCCCCGGGCCCCGGAGCCAAAGAGGGACGTGAGCACGTAGCACAGCACAATCAGCGGAATGGCCAAAAACTGCAGGGTGATGACCATCACGAGGCTGACGATCAGGAAGATGTATTTCAGGCTGTTATCCCCGAAACTGTAGTTCTTGAACTTCAGGGCAAACAGTTCCAGGGGTGCATTCAAGAGGTAGGCGCTCAGGAGCGTGAGGCCAAAAAGGAACCACGGGTTCAGGATCAGCGAATTGCTGAACTCGCTTCCGTTGTACATCAGGATCAGCGGAAGGGAAAGGATCATCAGGGCATTGGCCGGGGAGGGCAGCCCGATAAAAGAATCCACCTGGTTCTCGTCCACATTGAAACGGGCCAGGCGCAGGGCCGTCGCCATGGTGATCAGCAAACCGGCAAAGGGGAACCAGGCCCCCCACCACCCTTCCCTGTCGAGGGCCTCGGCGAAGAAACTTTCGGCATTCCACCCGGCGTTCACCGACATGGCAAGCAGCTGGCACATGACCAGGCCGGGGACCAGTCCACTGGTGATCATATCGGCCAGGGAGTCCAGCTGTATCCCCAGTTCAGACTGCACACCCATCCGGCGTGCCAGCAATCCATCGGCAAAATCGCACAGCACCCCAAGGATGAAAAATACGGCGGCCCATTCCAGGCGGTTGAGAACTGCAAAGACCGCTGCAACAGAACCGAAGAGGACGTTCAGCAAGGTGATCAGGTTCGGAATATGCTTCATAATGGCCGGTCGGTTTTGGTAAAAATAGCATAAATCGGCCAAACTGGACCCCATTTGCAACCGCCTGTCCTCCTTCCTGTTTCAGCATGGGTTGCAGGTAATCAAAATATTCGGAACTTTGGCTGCGATCCCTTTATGGGATTCCTTCAGAAAATGAGAATACTGCCCTGCATATTCCTGTTTGTCTTCCTGTTTTCCTCAGGGATTTCCAGGGGACAAGCCCTTACCCCGGGACCCGGGGCCCAGTTCAGTGTGATTACATGCGGGCCCGGAACAGACCTGTACGCAAAATTCGGGCACAGTGCCTTCCGGTACCGAGACCCTTCCAAGGGGATCGACTGGGTCTACAACTACGGTACTTTTGATTTCGATACGCCGAATTTCTATGTGAAGTTTGCCAGGGGAAAACTCCCCTATGCCCTCGGGAAACAGCAATTCGAAAACTTCCTCTACACCTACCAGTTGGAAAACCGGTATGTCCGCGAGCAACTCCTCGGTCTCAATGCAGACGAGGTGCGCGCGCTCCTCGACTACCTCGAAGAAAATAACCGGCCGGAAAACCGCCTCTACAAATACGATTTCCTCTTTGAAAACTGTGCGACCAAGGTCCCCGATGTCCTTCGGACCGTTCTGGGCCCCTCCCTTCAATACTCCTATCCGCATTTGGACGGGAGCCGCAGCTTCAGGGACCTTATCCAGGAGAACCTCTACTGGAATTCCTGGTCCAGTTTCGGCATCGACCTGGCCCTTGGGGCCGTTATCGACCGCAAGGCCGAAGGCGGCGAATATTCCTTCCTGCCCAAATACGTCGAACAGCAAGTCGAAAGGGCCGCCCTGCGGGAGGCCCCCCTGGTGGTCCGCAACCGGGTCATCCTGGATCTGAATTCCGGGAACCCGGCATCTTTTTTTACAGCCACACCCCTTTTCTGGGCGCTCTTTTTGCTGGGCATGACCCTGGTGATCACCTGGATAGACCATCGGAACAAAACGAGGAGCAGGGTCCTCGACTTTCTGCTGTTCTTTTCAACCGGGGCTGCGGGGCTGGTACTCCTTTTCCTCTGGTTTTTTACAGACCACACCGCAACGGCCTGGAACGGGAACCTCCTGTGGGCATTTCCGGTGAACCTCTTCCTGGCCTTCCGCCTTGGCTTTGGGAAATCCCCCCCCGAAAAACTGGGCCCATACCTGAAACTCCTGATTCTTGCCCTGGCCCTCGCAGGGGTTATCTGGCTGACAGGCCTGCAGGTCTTTTCGCCTGTCGTGCTACCCGTCTGGGGCGCCCTCCTGGCACGCTACCTGTTTTTGATCCTTCGTAAACCCTGGCAAACGTGAACCTGCTCAGCGCTGAAAACCTCTCAAAATCCTTCGGGGAACGGGTGCTGTTCTCCGGACTGACCTTTGGCATCAACCAGGGGCAGAAAATTGCCCTGGTCGCCCGCAATGGAACGGGCAAAAGTACGCTCCTGGACATCCTTGCCGGGAAACAGGCGCCGGACGAGGGGGAAGTTACCTCCCGAAAGGGAATTAAAATCGGCTATCTGGAGCAGGAACCTTATCTGGATCCCGGCCTGACCATTAACGAAACCCTCTTTGCCTCTGAAAATTCCCTGGTCCGGATCCTTGCGGAGTACGAAAAAGCCCTGGAGCAGCCCGAAGACGAAAAGGGGTACCAAAGGGCCTTCGAGGCCATGGAGCAGGCCAATGCCTGGGACCTGGAGACCCGCTTTAAACAAATTCTTTCCAAACTCGGGCTGGACAACACCCGGGCCCGCGTCTCCGAGCTGTCAGGAGGGCAGTGCAGGAGGCTGGCCCTGGCCCATATCCTTCTGGACAGTCCGGATGTGCTGATCCTGGATGAACCCACGAACCACCTGGACCTGGAAATGATCGAGTGGCTTGAGGCCTATTTCCGGGCCCACGTCGGCACCCTTTTTATGGTGACCCACGACCGGTACTTCTTAGACAGGGTTTGCAACCACATCCTGGAACTCGACAATGGCATCCTTCACACCTATAAGGGCAATTACGCCTATTACCTGCAGGAGAAAGATTCCCGGGACGCCCTTGAGGCTGTAAACCTCCAGAAAACCAGGGCGCTTTTTAAAAAGGAGCTGGAGTGGATGCGCAGGCAGCCCAAGGCCCGGACTACCAAATCAAAGGCCCGGATTTCCGATTTTGACGAATTGAAGCACCGGGCCTCCCAGAGGCGGAAATCCCATGAAATGGAGCTCGAGATCCAGATGGAGCGCCTGGGGACTAAAGTCCTGGAACTCCACCACATCTCCAAAAAGTACGGGGAACGCGTCCTTTTCGAAGATTTCAGCTATAATTTCAAACGGGGGGAACGGGTCGGCCTGGTGGGTGCCAATGGCAGCGGCAAATCCACCTTCCTGGAAATAGCCTGCGGGAACCTCGCACCGGACACGGGCAAAGTCGTCCGGGGGGAAACCCTGAAAATGGGCTATTACACACAGGAAGGGCTGGAGGTGCAACCCGGACAACGGGTCATAGACGTAATCCGGGAATTCGGGGATTACATCCCATTGAAAAAAGGACGGGAACTCAGCGCCCAGCAGTTGCTCGAGCGGTTCCTTTTCGACCGGAAGCAACAGTACGATTATACCGAAAAACTCAGCGGGGGGGAACGCAAAAGGCTCTTTTTGTGTACCGTCCTCATTCAGAACCCGAATTTCCTGATCCTGGATGAACCCACCAACGACCTCGACATCATCACGCTCAATGTCCTGGAAAACTTCCTCCTGGATTACCCGGGCACCCTGCTTATCGTCTCCCACGACCGCTATTTTATGGACAAGATAACGGACCACCTCCTGCTCTTCGACGGGGCCGGCACCATTGAGGACTTCCCAGGGAATTATTCGGACCTGAGGGAATTCCGACAGCTCGCAGTCCCCGGGGGCAGGCCGGAAAGCCAGGGGGTAAAAGAGGTGGATCCAAATAGGAACAGCGCCCCGCGCAAGGGCAAACTGAGCTATACCCAACAGCGCGAGTTGTCCGACCTCGAAGAGGCCATCAGCGGGCTTGAAAAGCAAAAATCGCGCCTGGAGGCCGAATTGATGAACCCGGACCTTCCCGGGGAGGAACTGGACAAATTGTCCAGGGAATTCGCCCGGGTCATACAGGAACTCGATACAAAAACGGAACGCTGGTTTGAACTCTCCTCCCTGGAAACAGGGGAATCCTGACGGCATCAGCACTCAATTTGAAACAAATGCCAGGCTTTGTACGAAAATGGTGGTTCCGGGCCCGCGCCAACAACAGGCACGGGGTGCATTCCCCCTTTGTCTACCAATTCCTGGACCAGGGGCTCTATGCCCCGCACCTGAAGGGAACGCCTCCCCGGGACAAACTCCTCAGGGCTGTGCTGGAATATTTCGAACCGGTGCGCGTCGGCCTGGCAGCAGGCCCGGACGGACTTCATGAAGTCCCTTTACCCTCCGGGTG
>CAZUZE010000172.1:0-5305 GCA_964624565.1 uncultured Robiginitalea sp. | reverse complement strand
TGTCCACAATGATTACCTCATATCCTGCCTGCTGTAGTTCCACTACTGTATGGGACCCGATAAACCCCAGTCCTCCGGTTACTGCTATCTGCATTCTATACTATTAACTGGTTTCTGTAATTTCCTTGAAATCCGCCATGCCTCCGCCAGGGGTTCAGCCCATAAATGCGAGGACGGCCCCGGTGATAAACTTGATCTGTTCTTCGTCCAGCTCCGTATGCATCGGCAGGGAAATCACTTCCTCACACAGCTGGTTGGTTACCGGGAAATCGCCTTCCCCGTAGCGGCTGTCCAGATAGGCCTTCTGCCTGTGCAGCGGGATCGGGTAATAAATGCCGAAAGGGATTCCGGACGCAGCCAGGTGATCAGCCAGGCCGTCCCGCTTGCCCCCGCCGACCCTTAAGGTATACTGGTGGAACACGTGGCAATCGCAGCTGTCGCAAATCCCCTGACACCCCCTCATGGTGACCGGCACACGGAGTTCGGGATGGCCTTCAAAGGCGGCATTGTACCTCCTGGCGGCCTGCCTGCGGCTGTCGCAATAGCGGTCCAGATGGGGCAGCTTGGCCCGGAGCACCGCGGCCTGGAGGGAGTCCAGGCGGGAGTTCACCCCCACCACGTCGTGGTAGTAGCGCTTGTACATACCGTGGTTAACAATACCCCGTATGATATGGGCCAGGTCATCGTCATTTGTAAAAATGGCACCCCCGTCCCCGTAACAGCCAAGGTTTTTTGAAGGAAAAAAAGAAGTGGCCCCCACATGGCCCAGGGTGCCTGCCTTCTGCAGGCGCCCGTCCCTGAATTTATAATTGGCCCCGATGGCCTGGGCGTTGTCTTCAATCACAAAAATACCGTGCTCCCCGGCAATCTCGAGGATTTCCTCCATGGGGGCGCACTGTCCGAACAGGTGTACGGGCACAATGGCCTTTGTCTTCGGGGTAATGGCCCTGCGAATGGCCTCCGGGTCGATATTAAAGGTCTCCGGGTCCACATCCACCAGGACGGGGGTGAGCTGCAGCAGGGCAATTACCTCGGCCGTGGCCGCAAAGGTAAAATCCGCCGTAATCACCTCATCCCCTGGCTTGAGGCCAAGCCCCATCATGGCGATCTGCAGGGCATCGGTCCCATTGGCACAAGGAATGACGTGTTTCACCCCGAGGTAGGCCTCGAGGTCGCTTTGAAAACCGGACACCATCGGGCCGTTGATAAAAGAGGCAGATTCGAGGATTTGCGAGAAGGACTCCTGGATTTCATCTTTGAGGTCCTGGTACTGGCCCACCAGGTCCACCATTTGGATTTTGCGCATTGAAGGACGTTTAATCCTCCAAATTTACAAAAATAGGGGTGGCCGCCAACGAATTGGCCAAAGAAGCGTATTTTTGGGATAAACCCGGGAGCACGTGTTTCTTTTTTACGATTTGGCAGTTTTTGTCGTCTGGAATTTCCTGAAGCTTATCGCCCTCTTCAACCCCGGGATCCGGAAATTCGTCATCGGCCGAAAGAATGCCCTGCCCTACCTGAAGCGGATGCGGGACCCGGATAAACCCCTGATCTGGCTCCATGCTGCCTCCCTCGGGGAGTTTGAACAGGGCTCACCCGTGCTGGAGAAACTCAGTGCTGCCTATCCCGGACACCAACTGCTGGTCACTTTTTTTTCGCCTTCGGGGTATGAGGTGAAAAAGGATGCGCTCTCCCCGCACCTGGTAACCTATTTGCCCATGGACAGCAGCTGGAATGCAGCTGCGTTCCTGTCCATCACAAAGCCGGAAATCGCCCTCTTTGTAAAGTACGAAGTGTGGCCCGGTTTTTACAGGCAGATGGCCAGACAGAGAATACCCCTTTTTCTGATCTCCGCCATTTTCCGGAAGCGTCAGGCGTATTTCAGGTGGTACGGCGGGCTCTTGAGGCAGGCCCTTAGGCGTGTTACCCATTTCTACGTTCAGGACAGGCGGTCTGCAAAACGGTTGAAATCCCTCGGGATCACGGCAGTGACTGTAAGCGGGGACACGCGTTTTGACAGGGTCCTGGAAATTTGCCGCAGGGCAGAACCCCTCCCTTTTATGGAAACCTTCAAAGGCACCCGCCAATGCCTTGTGGCCGGGAGCAGCTGGCCGGTGGACCACCGCCTGATTGCGCCCTACATCAATCAGGCCCCGCCCGGGCAGTGTTTTGTCATCGCCCCCCATAAAATAGATTCAGCCACCCTGGAGGAACTGGAGGCACTCATCGGAAAAAAGACAATCCGGTATTCAAACCTTGAAAACGGGGACCCCGAAAATGCGGAAGTACTCATCCTCGATACCATCGGCCTGCTTTCCCGCACCTATCCCTATGCGGAAATTGCCTATGTGGGCGGGGGTTTTGTCACCGGGCTCCACAACACCCTGGAACCCGCCGTCTATGGGATCCCCATCCTTATCGGGCCGGGCTATCACGGCTTCCTGGAGGCAGAGGAACTCGTCAGGGCCGGGGGCATACAGGTCGTACACAATGCGGTGGATTTCTCAGAGCAGGCCGGTGCACTCTTCAATACGCCTGAGCGGAGGTCCGTAATGGGGCGGATCAATTCGCAGTATATCGAGGCGCACCAGGGGGCCAGCGATGCCATCCTGCAGGGCGTTCGGTCCGTATTGGGATGATCCGAAGGAATTCCCTACGATTATTTTGACTAGTTTAGGACGTTCCTTTTAAATGCCGCCCGACTATGAACCCAAAAATCCTGCGAATCTCCCTGATCGCTGCCCTGGCGGGCTTCCTGTTTGGTTTTGACACCGTGGTGATCAGCGGGGCCGAAAAAAAACTCCAGGCACTTTGGGACACCTCCGATGCCTTCCACGGGACGGTCGTTATCGGGATGGCGCTTTTCGGGACCGTCATCGGGGCCATTTTCGGGGGCATCCCCACGAATCGCCTCGGCCGTAAAAAAACGCTTTTCTGGATTGGCGTGCTCTATTCTATCTCCGCGATCGGATCCGCCCTGGCCAATGACCCCGTGACTTTTGGCATCTTCCGGTTCCTCGGGGGTCTCGGCATTGGCGCTTCTACCGTGGCAGCGCCCACCTATATCTCGGAAATCGCACCGGCCAGCCAACGGGGGAGGCTCGTGGGCCTCTACCAGTTCAACATCGTTTTTGGAATCCTTATCGCTTTTTTCTCCAACTACCTCCTCAACGGGACAGGCGAAAACGACTGGCGCTGGATGGTCGGGGTGGAAGCCATCCCGGCCGTACTCTACACGGTCCTGGCCCTGGGCCTGCCGAGGAGCCCGCGCTGGCTCCTGACCCGGGGCGAATCTGGCGAAGCGGCAAAGGTCCTGGAACGCATCGGGTCCGAACTGACCGTGGAGGGGCTGCAAAAGGATATGGCCCGGTCCGAAACCCTTTCCGGCAAAAAGGAAAACATCTTTATGGGAAAGTACCGCTTCCCGGTCCTCCTGGCCTTTTTGATCGCGTTTTTTAACCAGTTTTCGGGGATCAATGCCTTTTTGTACTACGCCCCCCGGATTTTCGAAGAAGCGGGCCTGGGGGAGAACACCGCCCTTCTGAGCAGCATCGGCATCGGGTTTACGAACCTGGTTTTTACCCTGCTGGGGATCTACCTGATTGACCGCCTGGGCCGGCGCCAGCTCATGTATATCGGATCGGTGGGGTATATCATTTCCCTGGGGCTCGTCGCTGCAGCCTTTATCCTGGATTGGTCCGGGATGATGGTGCCCATCTTCCTGTTCCTCTTTATCGCTGCCCATGCCATCGGGCAGGGCACCGTCATCTGGGTCTTTATCTCGGAGATCTTTCCGAACCACCTCCGGGGGTCCGGCCAGTCCTTCGGCACTTCCGTCCACTGGATCCTCGCATGGCTCATCCCCTCCTCGATCCCACTGCTCTTCGGCTGGGTGGGCCCGGGGCCGGTCTTTGCATTTTTCGCCCTGATGATGGTCCTGCAACTGCTCTTTGTCCATTTTATGATGCCCGAGACCAAGGGCATCTCCCTTGAGGACCTGAGCAAAACCCTCACCCGGGGGAGGGAATAAGCTGCGGTCATCTGACCTGGAGTTACCCCGATCACACGTACGTAAATTCCTGCAACGCCATAACCCTCTCAGCGGATGAAAGGGGGAATTCCCCCCTTGGTCGATTTCAGGCAGGGGGATCCCCGCAGTACCCTGTTTTTTAGTATCTTGTTGAAAACTATATGAAAATGGCACGAGATTTAACAGCTGGAACCCGTTTACTAAACGGTTTCCTCAGTGTAATGGTTTTGCTGCTTGTACTGGTTCTTGGAGCAGTGCTTATTACAATGCTACTGGCGATAATAGGCGTGGTTTAGGCCTCCGGCCCCAACCCCTGGACTTAAAACAGTAAACACCGGGCAGACGCCCTTCAGAAACCGCCCTCCGCCAGGAGGGCTTTTTTATTGCCTGCACCCGGGTCGGGTTGGATCCCATGCCCGTTTGGAATCTTCAGGGCCGTTTCTAGTGGGGGGAGCCCCCTTCCCAGGGATGGGCAGCCTTGCGGAGCCGGTCCATAATGGCGATGCCTATGCCTTCTTCAGGTACGGGTTCTGCGATGATACAGTCTACTTCAGCGGCTTCCAGTTCGTGCATGGCGGCGAAAATGCGGGTCGCGTATTCCCTTAGGTCCCCTGAAGGGGACAGGACCCGCAATTCCTTAAAACCCCCGGGGTGTTCCCCCCGAAAACTGATAAACCCGCACCGGGCAGCCGGTATCCGGGCCGCAATACCGGGGCTATAGAGATAAAAAGGCTTGGAAGGACTGTAATGTGCCGGCAGCATCCCGGGGGCTTCAGGGCTCCCCGATCGGACAGCCTTCGCAGATTCCGGAAGGACTTCCAGGAGGTCCTCCCGGGTAATGCCGCCGGGCCTGAGGATCTGAAACCCATCGGGTTCCAGGCGGATGATGGTGGATTCCAGCCCGACGCGTGCCATCCCCCCTTCCAGGATGTAATCCGCTCCGGGTAAATTCCGTTCCACGTGTTTTGCCTCTGTCGGGCTCAGGCGCCCGAATTTGTTCGCGCTGGGGGCCGCCAGCGGACAGCCCGATTCCAGGATCAGGGCCCTGGCAACCGGGTGGTCGGGCATGCGGATGCCCACCGTGGGAAGGCCGGAGGTGACAATATCCGGAACCACCCCGGTCTTGGGCAGCACCAGGGTCAGGGGTCCTGGCCAGAACGCGTTTGCCAGGGCCTCGATGCGCGGATCCTCCGATGTGCTGAGCAGTTTCAGCTGGCCGATTTCCGCAATATGCACGATTAGCGGGTCGAAGGCAGGGCGTTCCTTGATCTCAAA
>CAZUZE010000171.1:0-5327 GCA_964624565.1 uncultured Robiginitalea sp. | reverse complement strand
CCTTGCCGCCGAAGGTCATCGTTCCAAAACATAATTCTGATACCAGAAGGCCCGCCAGCCGCTGCGCAGTTCCTTTACCAGGTCAAAGGCGGTCTCCCCGGTTTGCCTGTAGATGAGCTTGACCAGGATCTGCCCCTCGGTCCTGGTGAGTTTCTTCAGCTCGGCCGAGAACTCCTCCTCTATATAGCGCTGGACCAGTTTCGTGTATTTCTTCCGCCTGCTCTTGGACTCGATGGCTCCCAGCCTCTCGTTCAGCGAAACGAGCCGGTCAGAAGCCAGCTTGGCGTAAGGGTACACTTTCAGGGTTTTTCTCCGGAGCACATAATAGCGGAGCTTGTCGTCGTAGGAATCAAATTTCAGCCTGCCGAAGAGGAAGACTTCCTGCAGTTCGATGGACGAGCGGAAAATAGAATCCCCTTCGATGATGATCATTTTTTCCTGAAGCGAATCCAGGGGCTGGTCAGGCACCTGGGCCCAAAGCCCAAAAGGAAGGAGCAAGACCAAATGATACCGTAAAACAAGTCGCATATCCATATAACTCAGAACCCGTTTCAAAAGTACACAATACCCCATGGAAAGGGTGCTAAATAAAAGTGAATATTACTAAGTTTGCAGCAAACACACTCCTATGGAAACGAATGCGATCCTGAACAAAGAGGCGCTTGATTTTTTTGAAAGATACCTGAACAACCCCTCGCCGACAGGCCATGAATGGGAGGGGCAGAAAATCTGGATGTCCTATCTGAAACCCTATGTGGACACCTTCCTGACCGATACCTACGGCACGGCCGTTGGGGTGATCAACCCGGACGCCCCTTACAAGGTGGTGATCGAAGGCCATTCCGACGAGATCTCCTGGTATGTGAACTACATTACGGACAACGGCCTGATCTACGTGATCCGGAACGGGGGGAGCGACCATCAGATCGCCCCTTCGAAGTGGGTACACATCCACACCAGGAACGGGATTGTGGACGGGGTCTTCGGGTGGCCGGCCATCCATACGCGGGACAAGGCCAAGGAGGAACCCCCGAAACTCGAAAATATCTTTATAGACATAGGCGCAAAGGACAAGGAGGAAGTGGAAGCTATGGGGGTGCATGTGGGATGCGTGATCACCTACCCCGATACCTTCAAGGTAGTCAATAAGGACAAGTTCGTATGCCGTGCGATCGACAACAGGGCCGGAGGCTTTATGATCGCCCAGGTGGCCCGGTTGCTCAGGGAGAATGGGATAAAACTGCCTTTCGGGCTTTACGTCACCAACTCCGTGCAGGAAGAAATAGGGTTGCGGGGAGCCGAAATGATCACCCAGCGCATCCGCCCCAATGCGGCGATCATCACGGATGTCTGCCACGACACCACCACCCCGATGATCGAAAAGAAAAAGGAAGGGCATATCGAAATTGGTGCGGGGCCCGTCATCTCATATGCCCCGGCGATTCAGCACAAGCTCCGGGACCGGATCCTCGAGGCCGCGCAGGCGCATTCGATCCCTTTCCAGCGCCTCGCCGCTTCCCGGGCAACCGGGACGGATACGGACGCCTTCGCCTACAGCAACGGAGGGGTGGCCTCCGCCCTTATTTCCCTCCCGCTGCGCTATATGCATACCACAGTGGAGATGGTGCACAGGGAGGACGTGGCCAACGTGATCCGGCTGATTTACGAGACCCTCCTGACGATTAAAGAAGGGGAGACCTTCAGTTATTTCGACTGACCCGGAGCGCGAACCGCAGGCTTATGGACGACCTCGTTGAAATATGGGATAAAACCGGCAAACCCACAGGACAGACGGCCCTGAAATCCGAGGCCCACATGCAGGGTTGGTTCCACCCTACCGTACACGTCTGGTTCTACACCCGTGCCGGGCAGGTCCTGCTTCAGAAAAGGGCACAGGGTAAAGATACCTTCCCCGGGCTCTGGGACGTATCGGTTGCCGGGCATGTCCACGCCGGGGAGACCCCGATGGAATGCGCCCTGAGGGAAACAGCCGAGGAGATCGGCCTGAGCATCCCCGCCGAAAGCCTGGAGTTCCTGGGGCGTTTTACCTCAGAACAGGCACATCCGGGGGACATCGTGGACAGGGAATTCCAGTACGTCTATCTCTGTGAACTCAGGGTCCCCGTGGGGCAGCTGCGCCCGGACCCCGCTGAAGTGGCCTCCCTGGAGCTGCGTTCCCTGCTCCTGATGGCCGAGGATTTATGGGGACTGGCACGCCCCGGCACCTACGTGCCCCATTCCAGGGCGTACTATACCCAAATCATTAAAGCTGTGAAATCAAGGTCGTAACCGGGTGCGGAATTCCTCCCATGCTTCAAGGGAATAGGTTTGCTGCTCCCCTGTTTTCATGTCTTTGGCGGTAAAGCGGCCCTGCCGCAGTTCCTCATCCCCGATCAGGATGACGTAGGGGACCTGCCGCCGGTCCGCGTACTTGAATTGTTTGGCCACTTTGGCTGAATCCGGGTAGAGGTCGGCGCGGACCCCGCTGTCGCGAAGCTGCATGACCAGTTTGAGGGCGGCCCGGCTCTCCTGTTCCCCGAAATTCAGGCAGAGCACTTCCAGGGTCTGCTCCAGGGAAGCGGGAAAAAGCCCCAGTTCCTCCATGACCATGTAGATCCGGTCCAGGCCAAAGGAAATCCCCACCCCGCTTACATCCTTCAAACCAAAAATACCCGTCAGGTCATCGTACCGGCCGCCGCCCCCAATGGATCCCATGGCTACTTCAGGCGGGGGCCCTACTTCAAAAATGGCCCCGGTATAATAATTCAGCCCGCGGGCCAGGGTGATATCCATCTGGCAGGACGCGGCCTTCAGGCCCAGCTTTTCCGTCTCCTTCAGGAGAAACTCCAGTTCGGCGACCCCCTGCAGCCCGGTGGGGGAACCCGAAAGGAATTCCCGCAGGCGCACCAGCTGCTGCTCCGCACTGCCCCCCAGCTCAAAAAGGGGCGCTGCCGTGGCCACGGCCGCTTCGGAAATCCCCTTGTCCTTCATTTCCTGCTCCACCTTGTCGCGCCCAATCTTATCGAGCTTGTCAAGGGCGACTGTAAAGTCCGTCAAATGCTCCCCCGCTCCGATGGCCTCGGCGATGCCGGAGAGGATTTTGCGGTGGTTCACCTTAATGGTGACCCCTTTAAGGCCCAAATCCGAAAAAACGCGGTCGTAGAGCTGGATAAATTCCAGTTCCTGTACCAGTCCCCTGGCCCCCACCACATCCGCATCGCACTGGTAGAATTCCCGAAACCGACCCCTTTGGGGCCGGTCCGCCCGCCAGACAGGCTGTACCTGATACCGCTTAAAGGGAAAGTCGATCTCGTTCTGGTGCATCACCACATAGCGCGCGAAGGGAACGGTAAGGTCATACCTGAGGGCCTTTTCGCTGATCTCAGGGGTCAGCAGGGCTGAATCCTTCCCCTCCAGATGTCCCGGGGTTGCCTTTTTGAGAAAATCGCCGGAATTCAGAATCTTAAAAATTAGCCGGTCCCCCTCTTCCCCGTATTTGCCCATCAGGGTGTCGTAATTCTCCATCGCCGGTGTTTCGATCGGCTGGAACCCGAAGCGCTCAAACTGGCGCGCAATGGTCCGGATGAGGTAGTTCCGCTTTGAAACCTCTACGGGGTTGAAATCGCGTGTTCCCTTTGGAATGGATGGTTTTTGCGCCATATGTCTTGTTAGCAGATACAAATATAGGGGATCGCCCGTGGGAATCCCGAAAGGATCAAATCTCGATAATTTCCCCGAACCACTCAAAGAGGGCGCCCCTGGTAATCTCCGCCCCCTGTTCGATCAGCCGGAATTTATCCATGTTCGGATCGCCGGAATAGGCCTTGGATGCCGTCAGGTATTCCACATAATCGGATTGCCAGTTCTTTTTGAACCACCCAAAGCCAACTTCCGTCCGCAGGTCCACCTCCGGGTTGTGTACCCGGACGGAGATCAGTTTCATCTCCTTCTTCCCGCATTGGAAAAGGTGCATGTGCCGGGCACTGATATTCTCCAGGTAGTCCACGCGGGAGAGCACGCCTTCCCAAATCAGGTCGCTGAACACATCCAGTTCCTGGGTGGCCACTTCCGGTTTTTCAGCTTTAATTTCCTCCCATTCCTGGGCCGTTATGGATTGGGTGGCTAAAAAATTGATAAACTCCGGGCGGAGTTCCTCGAGCTGTTCGCGCGTAAGTCTTCTGTACTTCATTTCGGGATTTTACGGAAACAAAAAAATCCACCCCGACAAACAGGGTGGATTTTATCCGATCTCAGGAAGTCGTTATTTCTTTTCAGCAACAACCTCAAATCCGAAATCCACCTGCACTTCCCGGTGCAAACGGATCTCAGCCTCGTAGGGGCCAGTACGCTTTATGGTACCTCCCTTGATGGAGATGAACTTCCTGTCAATTTCATGACCTGCCTTTTCCAGGGCCTCGGCCAGGTCGGCCTTGGACACGGATCCGAACAGCTTGTCCCCTTCCCCAACCTTGGCCTGGATTTTGATCTCCAGGGTCTTGAGGGCTTCTGCCATTTTTTCGGCTGCCGCGATGGCCTCTTTCTCCTTATGCGCTTTTTGCCTCAGGTTCTCGGCAAGCACTTTTTTGGCTGACGGGGTCGCCTGTACTGCCATCCCCTGGGGGATGAGGAAGTTGCGGCCATACCCGTTCTTTACTGATACCAGGTCGTCTTTAAACCCTAGGTTCTCGACGTCTTGTTTTAAAATCAATTCCATTTGCTCCCTTATTTTAAAAGATCTCCTACATATGGCATCAGGGCGATGTGGCGGGACCGCTTGATCGCCTGAGCAACTTTGCGCTGGTACTTCAGGGAAGTTCCCGTCAGCCTCCGGGGAAGGATTTTCCCCTGTTCATTTACCAGTTTCATCAAAAAATCAGGATCCTTGTAATCGATGTACTTGATTCCGGATTTTTTGAACCGGCAGTATTTCTTCTGCTTGTTGGTCTCGATATTGAGTGGGGTGAGGTACCGGATCTCCCCGTCTTTCTTACCTTTTGCCTGTTGTTGTAAAGTGGCCATGTCTTATGCTTTAGCTTTTAGTTTGGTTCTTCTTTTCTCCGCCCATTCCACGGCGTGCTTGTCGAGTTTGACCGTCAGGAAGCGCATCACGCGTTCATCCCTTTTGAACTCCTGCTCATAGGGGGTGATGATTTCCCCGGGCCCGGTAAATTCAAAAAGGTGATAAAAACCACTTTTTTTGTTCTGGATGGGATAGGCCAGTTTCTTGAGCCCCCAGTCCTCCTTGGCGACCATTTTGGCGCCATTCTTCTTTAAGAAATCCTCGAATTTCTTAACTGTTTCCTCTATCTGGGTTTCAGATAGAACGG
>CAZUZE010000170.1:0-5383 GCA_964624565.1 uncultured Robiginitalea sp. | reverse complement strand
GTTCACGGAAACGGCGCGATGGGCTTCCCCACATACAGGCAGATTCCTGCCAAGGGTCGGGGGGACCGGAACCTATATAATTATCTCTCAAAATAGCCCTATTATGACTACCTTTAATCTGGGCTTACCGGACCGGGGCACGCCCTTGGGAATCTCCGGGTAAAAAAACAGCTCCGCAACCGAACTGGCACCACCTTGAAATCGAACGCACTTAACCCCCTGAACCCCTTTTTGAAAAAAATCGGATCGGCCGTTATAGACCTCGTTCCCATTTTCCTGGTTGTGGGATTTTTCCAAATCCTGGTCATTAAACAACCCCTTCCCGATGCGGGCGATTTGGTCGTTGGGAGCCTTTTGGTGGTCTTCGGACTCTTTCTCTTTATAGAAGGCCTGGAAATAAGCCTCTTTCCGATCGGTGAAACCATGGCCTACGCCCTTACCAAAAAAGGCAGCCTCCCCTGGTTACTGGTCTTTGCCTTTTTGCTCGGCTTTTCAACTACCATAGCCGAACCTGCTTTGATCGCGATCTCCAAAGAGGCGGGCAATATTGCGGCTAACGCCGGTCTTCTGGATGCGGATCCGAATACCATTAAGAAATATTCCCTCGGACTGCGCATTACCGTGGCCCTTTCCGTAGGCTTTGCCGTTTTGATTGGGGTCATTCGCATCCTGAAGGGATGGCCTGTTTATTACCTCATTATCGGGGGCTATGTCCTGGTAATGCTGATCACCCTTTTCGCTCCGGAAGAAATTGTCGGGTTGGCATATGATGCCGGGGGTATCACAACTTCCACGATCACCGTTCCCCTTGTCACTGCTCTGGGGATTGGCCTTTCGAACAGTATCCGCGGCAGGAATCCACTAATGGACGGCTTTGGCCTGATAGCCCTTGCCTCCCTGCTGCCCATGATTTTTGTTATGATCTACGGACTATTTTGGTTTTAATATGGCAATATATCTCAGGGATGACCGGACTTTTTGACGACTTTTCAAGGACCCTGCTCAGCACCGCAATAGATGTCCTGCCCATTGGGGCGCTCATATTCTTCTTTCAGAGGGTCGTCCTCAGGCAACCTGTACCACACCTGAAAAAAGTATTGATCGGTGGCGCCTATGTGGTCCTGGGGCTGACCCTGTTTCTGCTGGGGCTT
The DNA here is from genome assembly GCA_964624565.1 of uncultured Robiginitalea sp. GTDB lineage: Bacteria > Bacteroidota > Bacteroidia > Flavobacteriales > Flavobacteriaceae > Robiginitalea. The sequence goes on along the minus strand of CAZUZE010000170.1, from coordinate 4,232 downwards.
GAAAAGGCGTTATTCCCGATTGGGGATTTAATGGCGAATCAGTTGGCTTCACCTGCCTTTTTGGGGGTGCAGGAGGGAGATGCCGTTTTCTGGTGGTCTTACTACTGGATGTACCTGTTCGCGTTTTTGATCGGGTTCTCCACCACTATCGCAGAACCTTCCCTGATCGCAGTGGCCATAAAGGCGAGCGAAGTTTCCTCCGGGACCATCAGCCAGTGGGGGTTGCGCGTTACGGTCGCCCTCGGAGTAGGGGTTGCCCTGGCAGTCGGGGCCTTCCGCATCATCAGCGGCACGCCCCTTTACCTGTATATCCTGGCGGGCTACCTGCTGGTGGTACTCCAGACCATCTTCGCCCCCAAACAGTTGATTCCACTGGCTTATGATTCAGGCGGGGTTACCACCTCTACCGTGACAGTGCCCATTGTAGCCGCTCTGGGCATAGGGCTCTCCAGCAATGTTCCGGGAAGCAATCCGGCTGTTGACGGTTTTGGACTGATTGCTTTTGCAAGCCTTTTTCCGATAATTTCCGTACTGGGGTACGCCCAGGTAAAGCATGTTTTAAATTCTAAACTCAAAACAAAATTCCAATGAGATTCAAACTGATCATGGTTTATGTAAAACCAAACCTCACGGACAAACTTGTGGAGACGATGAAATCGGCCGGGGCAACCGGGGCCACCATAACATCAGCACGCGGGACCGGGATGCGGGAGGGGAAGACATTTTTCGGTCTCACCATAGAGCACCAGACGGATATTGTAACTTTCCTGGTGGAAGAACACATGGTGCTGAAACTACTCGATGTAATCAACACCAAATGCGAATTCAACAAACCCGGGACGGGTATTGCCTTTGTATTGCCCATAGAACATGCCATTGGCCTGGAAAGCCAGATGGGCACCTTCAAAGATCAGGCCCGGGATGAATACCTGTAATAACCACAAAAAACGATAGCTATGGCAACCCGTGATTTTCAGAGCGCCCGCGATATGATGGACCATAAAATTGTCTATATCGACGGGCTGGCGACAGCCAAGGAGGCTGTGGACACCATGCGCCAGCAAAAGGTAGACGCCCTTATTGTTAAAAAGCGCCACGAAAAGGACGCCTTCGGCATTGTGAGGATACGCGATTTGATCAGCGGGGTGATCATCCCCGACCGGACTTCATTGGAGGTACATGTTTACGAGATTATGGTAAAACCCGTCATTACAATCCCTGCCGAAATGGATGTGCGCTATGTAGCCAGTCTCTTTATTCGCCTGGATATTTGGGAAGCGCCGGTAGAGGAAAATGGTGAACTCCTCGGAATGATTTCCCTGTCCACCATTATCCTGAAAAATGCCCTTTTTTGAGAAGCAGTCGGCCAGGACCTGTAGTGCGCTGCCCCCTGTGAGGGACTTTGAGGATTTCTGGCTTTCAGTTCACTTCACCTCCCGGTTTGGAGGGAAGCCCCTTGGATCCCCCTGTTTCATGGGAAGGCGCATGGGCATTAAGCGCCTATCCGACCCCAATATGGAACATTTCGTTAAGCTTGCGGATCTGGTCAGCCCGTCCCAGGACGATTACCTTGCTTTTGGGCTTCAGGGGCATATCCGCCTCGGGGTTAATGATATAAGTGCCGTCGGGCTCGACATAACCGATGATCGTACACCCTGTTTTTCGCCTGAGGTCAAGGTCCCTTAGGGTATTGCAATCGAGTTTGTTTGTAAAATCTTCAATATGCACCTCTTCTAGGTTCGTGGTGTGCTCGCCCTCCATGGAAAGCTTGTCCATGAAGGTGATGAGGTCCGGCACGACAACCAGGGAGGCCATATGGTCCCCTCCGATCTTGTCGGGCATGATTACCTTGTTCGCCCCTGCCAGGAGGAGTTTTTTCTGGGAGGTAATCTGAGAGGCCCGACTGATTATAAACAACTCTTTATTCAACTGCCGGGCCGAAAGGACCACAAATAAATTGGCGGCATCATCGGGAAGGGTTACGATTAAGTACCTGGCCCGCTGGACACCGGCTGCCATCAAAACTTCGTCCTCATTCGCATCCCCATCTACAAAAAGGATGTCCTCCTCGTGCTTTTCAATTATTTCCCTGTCCTTTTCGATGACGACAAAAGGCCGGTTATAGGCTTTCAGCCGGGTGACGGCCTGGGCCCCGTTCCTCCCGAATCCACAGACGATCACGTGATTGTCGAGTCGGTCAATAAGCTGTTTCACTTTCTTCTTCTTTAGGGTTTGTAGAGAATTTTTGCTCAGGATATACTCCGTGATCACCGAAATGGCAAAGGCAAATATAAAGATGCTGGCCAGGATGAGGACCACGGTAAACAGCTGCTCCCCCGTACTGAGCGGGCGAACCTCTTTGAATCCCACCGTGGAAACTGTGATAATGGTCATGTACAGCGCTTCCGTCCAGGAGAAATCCGACAGGTAATGGTACCCGAACACGCCCACCAAAAGGATGGAGACCATCAGGAATATAGCGAGGTAGATCTTGGATTGTAAGAGCTTCAGCATAACCTATAAATCAAAGACGGAAGTCCGTTTGGTATATATGAGGTCTTTGATCCGCAGCCAGAAGGCAAGGAACAGGTAAAGTGCAAATCCGAAACCAAGCGTGACAAAGGTGAGGTAAATAAAGGTGGTGCGGACCACGCGTGTGCGGATGCCAAGTCGCTCCGCGATGCGCCTGGAAACCTCAAACCCCCTCTTTTGAAAATAATACAGTATCTGGTAGAAAATGCCCACCGGGCGAGAGTGCCCTCCGATGACATTTCGCGGGGTTTTGGGACCTGTATTATCCGTAGGTAATATCACCTTCCCATTCATTCATTCCTCCCATCAGGTTATAGGCGGCTGAGAACCCCCGGGCCGTCATTAGCGCACACGCCTGCCCGCTTCGGTTGCCAGAGCGGCAGTATACATAATAATGGGCGGACTTGTCTAGGTTATCGAGTCCTTCCAGGAACTCCTGGGGTTTGTAGATGTCCAGATGAATCGCTCCGGGAATAAAGCCTTCCTCCATTTCCTCAAGGGTGCGAACATCGAGTATAACGCCGTGCGCGTCTTTCTCAAGGCGGGCACGCCATTCTTCCTGGGTTAAATCAGCCATAATTCAATTTCAATGGATTTAGGCAAAAATACACAATCCGGGGCAACGGACATACCCCTCCAAGGCCTTTATGGCACATCCGGAGGGTTTGGTCCCTTCCTTCGCGGAAGGGTTGGATCCCTGAAGCCCATTTATGGCAGCCACAATACGCCGCCAGGGGCAATCGTGGCATGGGCGGGGAATTCAGCAATAGCACCGAGGTACAGCCCTTTACAGGGTCCGTTCGGCCTGTTCCCTGAAAATTAACAAATATTTATAGGTTGGGCTATTGACAGAATCCATTCAAATAACATACATTTGTATATACAAATATTGTAACTACATGAATGTTGAAGCCCGGATAAAAACCTCAACGGCGCTCCCCCCGGAGCGGAGGACGATTATTCACCTGATGCTGGTCAACAACCACATACAGGATAGTCTTTTCCAGGCCCTGAAACCTTTTGAAGTGAGCATTCAGCAATTCAATGTCATGCGGATCCTCCGGGGCCAGAAAGGGGCTCCTGCAAACCTGAGTACCCTGAACGACCGGATGGTGAGCCGGATGAGCAATACGACCCGCCTGGTTGACAAATTGATCGCCAAAGGGTTTGCCGACCGCAATACCTGTCCCGAAAACCGCCGAAAGGTTGAAATCCGGCTTACCCCAGCGGGTGAAACCGTGCTTAAGGAAATGGATTCGGTTATGGACCGGGCGGAAAAAGAATTGATGCAGGGGCTGTCTCCGGATGAACTGAGCGCATTAAACACATTACTGAACAAAATAACAAACAGTCATGATTAACACAACTGAAACCAGGGCAGTGGAAATTTTGAACTCCCTGAACTGGCGGTATGCCACCAAAAAATTTGATCCTTTGAGGAAGGTCTCCAAAGAGGACCTCAATACCCTCCTGGAGGCGCTAAGGCTGAGCCCTTCCTCCTACGGGTTGCAACCCTACACCGTGCTGGTGATCGAGGACCGGGAGCTGCGCGAGAAGCTTCGCCCGCTTTGCTGGAACCAGCCCCAGATCACGGAGGCCTCCCATGTGCTGGTGTTTGCGGGCAAAACTGACTTTGACCAGGAGTTGGTCGATTCCTACCTCGAACTGGTCTCCGGAACTCGTGAAATCCCAATGGATTC
>CAZUZE010000169.1:0-5466 GCA_964624565.1 uncultured Robiginitalea sp. | reverse complement strand
CAATATTTCGGACAAATACCTCAAAGGGGACAGCAGTCTGGGCATTTGGCACGATATGCACCTGATGGTCCGCGGGAGCGCTGCCCACCATCTGGATGCGGTTTTCATCAATGACTGGGAACTGGTCAGTGGCAACCAACTGGAGATCAAACCCCCTGTCCCCGGTGACTTCCCGGGCAAATCCCGAATACAGATCCTCGCCAGCGGCCCGGACGACGATTTCCCCCTGATGGAACAGCTTTATTTCACCCTTATCAACAGCGCCCGAAAGCACGTTTATATCACCAACCCGTATATCATTCCCAATCACGCGATGATGACAGCCCTGCACAGTGCCGCCCTGAGCGGGGTGGACGTGCGGCTGCTGCTTTCCTCCAATTCGGACAGTGCGGTCGTGGACTGGTGTGTCCGTTCCTATTTCCAGCGCTTCCTGAAGGCCGGCATCCGCATCTTCCTCTATCCGGAAGGGTTCCTCCACAGCAAGATTATAACGGTAGACGACAAGATGTGCACCATAGGTACCGCCAACGTGGACGACCGCAGTTTTCAACACAACTATGAGGTAAATGCCGTGATCTTTGAAAAGGCGCACGCCCGGAAGCTCCGGGGTTACTTTGAACGGGACTGTGATAAAAGCCGGGAGCTGGACTACCGTTCCTTTATGGAGCGGCCCTGGTCGCACCGGCTGGCCGAAGGGGCGGCCCGGGTCGTGAGCCCCCTGCTGTAGAGGGCCTTAAAAAGGCTCATGCCCGATGATGAGCTCCTGTGCCTCCAGCCTTTTGATGAGCCAGTCCGCATAGGCATCGAAAACGCGCCTGGTATTCCGCGATTTGGGGAGGCGCCCCGAAGAGCGCCATATCAGTTCGCGCTCCTTTCCCGAGCAGATGCAATAGAGGGAGGTCTCGGCTGCATAGTCCTGCCGGCCCGCCCCGTCAACATCGTCGTAATAAATGCCCTGGTGGATGATATAATCCTCCCGAAAACGCTCATAGGACCTTCCCATTTCCGCAAGCTGGCGGCTGAGTTCCATGCGCGTTTCCGCATCCAGGCGTTTTGAGAACAAAATGGCGTCGAAATCCTTGTCCAGCAGCTGCTGCTCCACCTTGTCCAGCTCTTCCTCGCTTCGGGCCGTGGCAGTAAAGGCCACATCGAACAAATCCACGCTGCGCACCGCTTCGACGCCGCGCTCCGCAAAGGCATCGGCAATCCGGCTTTCAAACCGAAGCCGGGTCGCGTAGTCCGACACCATCCCGACTACCAGCACCTTATCCGCGTGGAAAAGGACGGTCCCGGGGTTTTTGTAACTGGTTTCGTCCTTCACAGGGGCACAGGATCCAAAGAAAAACAGAAGGCCGGCCAGCATTAGGATCCACCCCATCCCCCTCAGGGACCTCCGGGAAGCCCGGGGGGTACCCGGGGCACAGGCAGACGGGCTATATCTTACTCTCCAAAAATTCATATAGTTCTGATTTCCATTTGATGAGTTCTTCCTCAAACGCTTCAAGTTCCCCTTCCCGTTCCCAATCTGATTGCCGCAGTGTTTCCTCGAGGTTCCCTGCCTGGGATCCGTATTCCCGCAGCCGCTCATACAGGTTGGGGCTCTGTTTCTGGTAGATGGGGGCCCCGAGAAGGAAGTACAGGAATTGCAAATCCCGCTCCATGCCCAGAAATCGGTCCCTTCGGTTTTTTAATTCCCCGGACGGTTCGCCTGACGTATCCATATCCAATGCATTTTAAATGTTTAAGTTACGGCTTTTCAATCGCAATTCAGCCAATTGGGGCCGGGGCCTGTCCGATATCGACCGTTTCCATCAGCCCGGGCATCCGGGCCTTCCACCCCCGCTCGGTTTCCAGTTTCACCCGCAGGGCATCCTGGGCCGTGGGCTCCCCGTGTACCAGGAACAGGAACCCCGGAGCTTCCGGGATCTGCGATACCCAGTCGAGCAATTCCCCCTGGTCTGCGTGGGCCGAAAGGGTATCCAGCTGGAAGACCTGTGCGGCCACGGGTATGTACTTTCCAAAAATCTTAAGTTCGTGCGCCCCTTCCAGGAGGTTTCTCCCCCGGGTACCCTCGGCCTGGAAACCCACCAGCAAAATCCGCGTGCTGGGGCGGTCGAGCAACTGGCTCAGATAGGTGAGCACCCGCCCTCCGGAAAGCATGCCGCTGCCCGCCACCACGACCCTGGGCCTCGGGTCATCGATCGCTTTCCAGGTCTCGCTGTATTCGGTGATTACCTTAATCCGCCTTCGCATCTGCCGGTAGTCCTCCATCGGGAGCGTATGCCAGTGGGGGTACCGCTCAAAAAGATCGAGGACATTCTCCCCCATCGGACTGTCGACATAAACAGGCAGGTTTGGAATCCGGTTCTCCCGGGCGATCTTCCACAAGAGGTACATCACCGTTTGGAGGCGCTCCACCGCGAAGCTCGGGATAATGCACACCCCACCCCCGCGGATCGTCTCATTGATATGTGCGGCGAGGGTCTCTTCAATATCCATCACGGGGTGCTTCCTGTTGCCATAGGTGCTCTCCAGCAACAGGATATCCGCTTTTTCAGGACGCTCCGGCGGGCGGAGCAGCGGGTCTGACGGCCTGCCGACATCCCCGGAAAAAACGATATGCCTGCCGTTTGCCCGCACCTCTATAAAACATGCCCCCAGAATATGGCCATTGAACCGGAATCGGAACTCTGCAGCCTCTCCTGCAGGTTCCCACTGGTCTTTGGGGACCGGCTCAAAAAGCGCAAGGGTGGCCTCCACGTCTTCCGGGGTGTACAGGGGTTCCGGCACCTCGTGGCGGCTGTAGCCCCCGGCCAGGGCGCGTTCAGCCTCCTCCACATGGATCCGCGCGCTGTCCTCCAGGACGATCCGGGCCACTTCCAAACTCGGGGCTGTCCCGTGGATCGGCCCGCTGAACCCATCCCGGACCAGACGGGGGAGCATGCCCACGTGGTCCAGGTGTCCGTGGGTAATCAGAACGCGGTCAATGCCGGATGGAGGCAGGGGCCAGGGTTCCCGGTTCAGGAGTCTTTTCTCCTTCAGGCCCTGAAACATCCCGCAATCCACAAGAAGGCGGACCGACCCTGTCTCGAGCAGGAATTTGGAACCGGTTACGCAACCGGCCCCGCCCCAGAAGTGAATTTTCAGGTTGCTCATGAGTTTGAATTCAGGTTACACAATTGTCGGAACTCATTGAGGATTCGTTTTTTACGGGTGGCGGAGACGCCTGCCTGGTCCAGGACATAGGGGGCGCTGAGCACTTCCCTGCAAAGGACCGGGCCCCGCTCGAGAATCAGCTCCTTTTCCCTTTTTGTCAGCAGCCCACTGACCGTTACCGGGTACAGGCCCGATCGGTCTATCCGCCGTTTCAGGCTGTTGGTGGAAGGGGAATTCCAGCTCAGCAGGTACAATCCGGCACATAGCCCATACTTCTTGGCATCCTGGGTAAACCGGGTGTTGGTGACGACCCATCCCGGTTTCAGGGACTGTCCAGCATCCCCCCTGTCCCGTTCGTATGCGAGGATGTCACGGAACCGCGAGTGGATATAAAGGGGAACTTTCACATCGCATTTTTTACCGGGATCTGCATGAAATTTACATTCGATAAGCCTTGTACCCTCCCGGTTGGTCGCCACCACGTCGACCTCATGGGAAACGCATTTGCCCCGGAAGGTCTGGTTGGTACGGGTCCGGAATCCCGAATGGCTGAGCACCGCACTGATAAACCGCTCAAAAGGAAAGCCCGTAGGGCCCAGTTCATAAATGGCCTTTTTGAGCTTATACCGGGAAGCGCAGGATTCCCGGTACGCCCTTAACAGGGCAAAGGCCCGGTCGTAGATCTCGCGCGTGGGGATGCCTTCATATACTTCCTCAGAGACGGTTCGGACGATGGAATCGACCACATCAGGAGGTGCCCCGCTGTGCATAAGGGATTTCCGCAGCTTTTTCGGCGAAAACCTCGCAGTCTCCCCGGACGATTTTACGATTTTTGGGTTTCGTACCATGTATCGGTACCCTTATGGGGCCAGTTCATGATTCATAATACGCACGCACAAGCGCCTTTATCTGATTGGGGGTCATACTGTCTGCCGTGAGGACGTCCTGCACCCTTGCCGCGATATCCGGATGTGCCTGATCCAGCCGCTTTTTAAATTCCGCATTGGTACCCGCCGGGCCGAATAGCACGATATCCCCGGCCTCCGTGAGTTCCCCGGCAAGGCGGTCAAAATATGCCCGCAGCTGCTGGTTTTCCCTTTCCGTATACCGGCTGTCGTGCACAACCTGTTGCGGACCCCACCGGGTCTTGGAACGGGATCCCCCCCTGGGGTTAAAGAACTCGACGTCCGAAGCCACCGTGTGGATATCTGCCGTGCCATCCTTTAGGAACACCACAAAGGCCTCTTTTTTGTCCATCCATATGCCAGTCTTTTTCATCGGGCTGTTGTTTTAAGGTTTCTTGTAAGGCGCATCGGGTTCCCCGTCAGGGACCACCCCATGTGGTGGGAGCACCAGGAGGGGAATGCGGGTATAGGATCCGATTTGGTCTATTACGGGGGTTACCAAAAGGTTTTCCAGGAACGTATGCTGATTTCTCACCAGAACCAGGAGCTCCACGGGATTTTCGGCTGCGAAGCGATTTATGGTCCCGACAAGGTCCCCGGCCGATGTTTCGGTGAGTTCCCAATGATAGGGGTCCAAAAGCTTTTTGAGCAGTGCCTTCCCGGACTCCCTTTCGGGTTGGCTGTCGGCCTCGGTATAGGCGTGGAGCACGTGGAGGAATGCCCCTGGTTTGTCCAGCAGGAATTTAAATACCTTCAAAGGCAGTTTGTCATAGGCCGGTTTGAAGTCGGTGGGAAACAAGAGATGCTCCAGGGAGCCCACCTCAGCCTGCTCGGGGACTACCAGCACCGGACACGTGGCCTTGTGCAAAACCTGGACGGTGTGGGTCCCGAACAGCACCTCCCGGGCCCCGGTCACCCCCTGCGTCCCCATGACAATGAGATCCAGGGATTCCTTCTCCCCCATCGCATTGAGTTCTTCTGCCAGGGTGTTAAAGGCTGCGTGGGTGAAGATCTCGTGCCCCTTGTCCGCAAGGGGAAGGAGTTCTTCCCTGTGCTTCCGGAGTTTTCTCATCACCCGCTCGTAATAGAAATCGCCCAGTCCGATCTGGCCGGGGCTGTGCAGGAGATACTCAGCCCTGTAGAAAGCCGGCGTATAGGTGTGCGTCAGGTAAAACCTGACGGATTCCCCGGAAAACAGGTCAAAGGCAAACCGCGCCGCTTTTAATGCATTCGCGGAAAAATCGGTTGGAATGGCGACTCGAAACCCCATGGCTTTTTTTTGTTTATCCCTTAAATTTACGAAAAGAGCCGTGGCATCCACATGACTTGCATCATTGTTTGCCCAAGGCGGGAATGATTACTTTTAAAACCACAATAAGCTATTATGAAAGGCTCCTTTAATACG
>CAZUZE010000168.1:0-5522 GCA_964624565.1 uncultured Robiginitalea sp. | reverse complement strand
GCCGAGGGCGTCGGCCACCTCTATGAGGTCCCCGCTCTGGGCAGCATGGAAATATTCCTGGTTTTCCTCTTCCATAAGGCTGAAGCGAAGGGTGTTCTTGCGGGGACCCAGATCCGCCGTGGGCACCTCAGAAATCCCAAGGCCGAAGGCACGGTGGAATTCGGCCACCGCATCGATTTTTTCTTTCATTCTTGTGGGGGTATGAATTAGCTTTGCGCTAAAATAGAAAATATGTTCAGCACCGGACAAGTTGTTTTCGCCCTGCTTTTTATCCTTGCCTTTACCCTCGTGATCATACGGATGTACCGGAAAGACAGGGGCTGGCAGAAAAAGCAATACCAGGGGGTCTTTTGGGTGCTTCTATTTTTTTTAGGCTTTGTGGCGCTGCTTTTGATTTTAAAATACAGCCTAAAACCATAAGCCTATTCCCGCCATCCATACCCGGATTCTGCTCACTTACAAGGTTTTACTCAAATATTTATTAAAACTTTAAGAATTGACGTACCTTTGTGACAGCCTAATAACAACCTATTCCAATGGCTCTTTTTATTTGGATTTTTGCAGCACTCCTCATCCTGAATGTGCTGTTGCTGGTTTTTAGTAATTCCCTCAGGACCCCGGGCAGGCGAAGCCATGTCGAAGAAAAGGCGCCTGAAACCCGGCAAAGGGTGATCCGCCTCAAGGCGGCAGAGTCCGGGTTAAAAAAGGTGGTCTGAGCCCCTTATGTTACCCGATAAGACCTGTTTGCACCCTTGCCGATGCTACTTTTCCATAACAAACCAGCCAAATGAAGCACCTGCTCCTGATTTTTATCGGAGGCGGGCTGGGGAGTATGCTCCGTTACCTGATCAGCGGATACTTTAACTCCAGCGAAACACAGTTCTACCTCGGCACCTTCCTCGTCAATGCCATCGGTTGCCTGCTGCTGGGCCTTCTGGTGGGGCTTTCCCTCAGGGAAAACACCCTGTCACATGAAGCCTCCCTTTTGCTCGGTATCGGCTTTTGCGGGGGCTTTACCACGTTTTCCACTTTTGGGATGGAAATGTTTACCCTGCTGCGGGAAGAAAACTATGCGATGTTCTTCCGGTATACAGGGGGCAGCCTGGTCACCGGGCTGCTCTGTGTCGCCGTTGGGTTTTGGCTTGCCCGCAACCTCTGAGTACCCCTGAATCCCTCCCCGAACGCAAAGTAGGCATGCCTGTTATCCGGGTCCTGCTACCCATCCCTGCGCGATCAAGGCCCGCCCAGGGTGCTACTTTTTCATTATTCTAAATCACAACCCCTCTTTTGAATAGGGGTGTAATTCATTTTTATAAGTGTTTATAACATTATACCCCTTGTTTTTTAGGGGTATAGTTGATTTTAATATATTTGGGCCGGTAACCTTATATCCAACGCCATGAAAAAGGTGGAAGCCATTATCCGAAAATCCAAGTTCGACGAGGTGAAAAAAGCCTTGCACGCGATTGAAGTAAATTTTTTCAGCTACTGGGATGTCACAGGGGTTGGGAATGAGAAACAGGGCCACATCTACCGGGGAATTGCCTACAGCACCTCCGATATACAAAGGCGGTTCCTGGTGATCGTGGTCTCCGATGAATTCCTGGAACGAACCGTACAAACCCTCCTGGATTCAGCCTACACCGGAAATGTGGGCGATGGAAAAATCTTTATCTCCGAAGTCCTGGATGTCTACCGCATCAGGACGGGCGAACACGGGTACGACGGAATCAACTAACCAATTGCTTTAACCACTTACACTATGGATCTCGCTACGTTTACAGCAAATAACCTATGGATGATGGTCTGTACGGCCCTCGTCTTCTTCATGCATTCCGGGTTTGCCTTCCTCGAAATAGGATTGACCCGCCAGAAAAACACCATCAACATCCTCTTCAAGAATATCTTTATTATCACTGTCGGCCTGCTGATGTACTATATGTGGGGGTTCAATTTAATGTACCCTGGGAGCTTCAACGGCCTGCTCGGCTTCAGTGGGTTTGGCCTTGGAACGGATGCAGCCGGGGTCACGGCCGCCTATGCGGAGGGTGGGTACACCTACTGGACGGACTTCCTGTTTCAGGGGATGTTTGCCGCAACGGCAGGGACGATTGTGTCGGGTGCCGTGGCCGAACGCGTCCGGATCGGCCCCTTTATGGTGTTTATATTCCTCTATGTGGGCCTGGTCTATCCCATCGTTGGCTCCTGGCAGTGGGGGGGCGGATTCCTCTCTACCCTCGGGGGGGACGAAGGGGGGTTTTATGATTTTGCCGGCTCCACCCTGGTCCACTCCGTTGGGGGCTGGGGAGCCCTGATCGCGATCTGGCTCCTCGGGGCACGCATCGGGAAATTCGACGAAAATGGCAAATCCAAAGCGATTCCGGGACACAACATCCCCATGGCTACGGCAGGGGTGCTGATCCTCTGGCTGGGGTGGTTCGGCTTCAACGGGGGCTCGGTGCTTTCCGCCGATCCCGCCCTGACTTCCCTGGTACTGACCACGACCAGCCTCGCGGCCGCGGCCGGAGGGGTGGGCGCCTTCCTGGTTTCCACCCTGGCCTACAAGACCTACGACCTGACCATGTACCTCAACGGGATCCTGGGCGGCCTTGTGAGCATTACCGCAGGGGCCGACCTGATGAGCCCCAATGAGGCCGTGGCGATCGGCGCAATCGGGGGGGTCATCGTGGTCGGGGGGGTCGCCCTGATCGACCGGCTGAAGCTGGACGATCCGGTCGGCGCCGTTACCGTACACCTTATTTGCGGTATCTGGGGAACCCTGGCGGTAGCCTTTTTTGGCCAAAAGGCGGGCCTGCAGCAATTCCTCTATCAGCTCGGGGGAATAACGGCCGCCGGGGTGTTTTGTGTCGCCTCCGCCCTGGTTATCCTCTACACCCTCAGGAAAACCGTCGGGCTCCGGGTCAGCCGGGAAGAAGAACTCGAAGGGCTCGACCTTCACGAGCACGGGATGGATTCCTATCCGGATTTCCGGATGAACCAGCACTGAACCCGGATCCCCCGGCCATCAGGTGGGTTGCCCTATTTTGTAAAGGCTTTCACCCCTGCCCGGACCTCCGTGTCCATGCGGTTCACTTCAGGCACCAGGGGACAGGAGTAGGTCGGGTTATAGGCGCAGTAGGGGTTGTAAGCCTTGTTGAAATCGAGCAAGAGGGAATCCCCGGAAGGAATCCGCAGATCGATATACCGCCCCCCCTCATAGGTTTCCGCTCCGTTGGTGCGGTCTGAAAAGGGCAGAAAAAGGTAGTTTTCATATCCCTCCTTCAGCAAGAGGTCAGGACTCTGGTACACCTCCAGGCGATAGAGTGCCCCTTTGAGTGAAAAGGACAAAATCCCGAAGACGCGTTCTGCAGTCGCTTCATCCGTACTGGTCGGCATCTGGAAGGGAAGGGCTTCCGGGGTCCGTTCCAGCCGGGCCCACACCCTGTAGGCGGTATCGGGTTCAAAAAAGTCCAGGCCTTCAAAATGCGCGCGGTAACGGTCGGGCAGGGGGGAAACCTCCGGGTCCCGGAACGAACGGTCCAGGTCTTCCTGAAACCCCAGGATATCGGCTATGGCCTGGTCTGAGGGGATTTCACGCACCGCAGTATCGTGGTACTTCTTTTGCTGCCTGCAGGCCGAAGATAAGAGCAGGAACCCGGTTAGAAACAGCCCTGCCCGAAAAGCATTCCTCATAGTAATAAAACTGCTTTAGATACGCCGATGGAACGTTCCACCCGATCAAAAATAGGAAAAACCCCCTGACCAAACAGGTCCGGGCAGCTTCAAAACCTCTTACTGGAATCCGGCCTGCCCTCCCACTACCTCGTACTGGAATCCGGTGTGCCCTCCCCCTATTCAAAGGGGTAACGGGCCTGCCCCAGGTACTGGGCAATAAGGGCATTGTATTCAGGGCTGATCCTCAGCAGGCCCGTGTGGGGCAGGGTGTAGAGTTGATCCACATCCGTATAGCCCTTCTTGAGGAGTTCCTCCAGGTAGTAGTTGGCGGTCCCTGTATCCCCGTATTTGGCCGTGAGCGAAATCACCTGCAGGTAACTCCCGTACTCAAAGGGTGCTGTAATGGTCTTTAACATGTTTAAAAGGATCAGCCCGTCGTAATCCGGGTTTGGCTTGCCGGAGATCTCGATATACTCATCCACCAGGGCGTTCAGGTACCCCTCCAGGCGCTGCCCCAGCAACTGTTCCTCTTTTTTGGAACTGTTTTTATATTTGGTGATGGTGCCCATCTGGTGGTTCCACCACCCCAGGTTGTCCAGGTTGAAGCTCATGACGTCTTCCTCCAGATAAAAATTGTATTCCTCATTTATAAGGATTTCCTTCAGGCGCACCGCCTCCCAGTCCCGCTTCTGTTCTTTGAAGGCGCCTGACTTGCGGATCTCCTTTCTGTGCTGCCTGAACCAGTCCGGATCGGACAGCCCCCTGAAAACCTCCTCCCCCTCTGAGGCGTAGTAGTGCGCAAGGCCGGCCTCTCCCGTCCCCTCGAATTCCCGGACGAGCTCCTGGTAGGCCTTAAAAGTCCCGCTGATTTCAGCAGAATCCCTGGGGTGCGCCCCTTTTTTCATCCGCATCAGGGTAAGGGTTTGCATGCCGAGGTCGAGATAGCGTATGTCGGGCCATTCGTGCCCCCCCCCGTGGTACATAATAGTGGTCGGCACCTTTCGTTGCGCCAGGATTTGCTCATCGGCGAGCAGGCTGAGGTACTGAAAATCCGCCCTGCCCATAACGCCGACATAGTCAAAAGGCTCCCTCGGGTTTATGAGTTCCAGGTTCGGAAGGCCAGAGGCCACAGTGAGCACCCCGGTTACCCCCCGGATCATCGATGGTACGATGGTGGCCAGTTGCCCCCCCTTGTCATAGCCGGTGGTGTAAATGCGGTTCAGGTCAATGGGGAGGATGCCCTTTAGCTTTTCGAGGCTGCCGCTGATGAGCAGGATCTTGTCCGTAAGGGAAGTCGTATCCCGAAGGCCCCTGCTGCTCGCGAGGATAAACCCGTTTTTCTCGGCCGGAGCGGTCAGGTAGCGCATTTTGTTCTTCATCTCCCCGTCAGGGTCGCACAGAAAAAGGACCGGCCACCGGCGGGAGGGTTCAAAATCCTTCGGGAGGTAGAGCATGATCTGCCGCGCAATGGAGTCATTCAGGGGAAGTGAATCCATGACAATGCCCTTTTTCAGGGCGAGTTCCTGGGCTGAGAGGGAGGCGGGAAAGAGCCCCAGCATCAAAAAGAAAACAAAAATTGCTCTCATAATTCCACCTGCAGCAAAAATCCGGCCAATTTTCTGATTTGGTGGCAGGACGTCAAAAACGCGCTTGGATTCAATACCTCTAAGATACATATTATAATATACAGGTCGCTAAATACGCTACTCTGTCCTTCGGGATCGCTAGGGGGATTTTAATTTGCGCACGGGCGCGTTGGAAATTACCTCGGAGAGGATAATGTGGGTGCGGGTCTCCCCATACTGGATCAGCTGGTCAATAAACTTTTCCAGGTGGTACTGGTCCAG
>CAZUZE010000167.1:3583-5550 GCA_964624565.1 uncultured Robiginitalea sp. | reverse complement strand
GCCCCGGTCCTCATCGGGACACTGCTCCCTGAAGATAGGAAGAACCGGATGTTATAAAAGGCCCTAAAAGGTATTGATCGGTGCATATTTTTGGTGTTTTTGATGTTTTCTCTGATGGTACCTCTTCTTGTATTAAGTGCTATATCTGCGCTATTATCGCGGCACGAACGAATTGATCGCTCGGGAAACGGACCCTACCGAAACTTCAAAGCTCTTCTGACTGGGGGGGAATTCCTTAAAGCTCTTAACGAATTCTTCTACCATGCCCCCGGCGGGCCCGAAGATCCAGCTCCGGTTTTCGGCCCATTCATCGTACCCCCTCGCATGGTGGAAGCGCTCAAAAGGGTCCTGCTTCAAATTGGTGATATACGGGCTTGTCAAAGGCGTTTGCGCGGACCTGAACCAGGCTTCCTGGTCTATGAATAAGAGTTTCCAGTCCCCGTACCGCAACCCATGGAAGGTGGTCTCTGTAAAATAATAGAAATCCATGCGCTTGGTTTTACCCTGGTTCAGGAGCAGGTCGGATTGGTCATACCCGTCCAGGTGCACTTTATAGGTCGTGTTCCCCACCTTCTTGCCCGTGAGCAATTCCTGCTTGATGTTCTTGTTGCCAACCCAGGAGACCAGCGTGGGCAACCAGTCTTCCATGCTCATGAATTCCCCCGTGCTCACACCGGCGGGGATGTGGTTATCCCATTTTACCAGCATCGGGACCCTGAAACCGCCTTCCCATCCGCCTGCACCTTTTTCCCCGTGGAAAGGGTGGTTGCCCCCGTCAGGCCAGGAATTGCTTGCGGCCCCGTTGTCCGTGGAGAACATGACGATCGTGTTATCGGATATGCCGAGCTCCTCCAGGAGGTCCAGCAATTCCCCCACATGGTCGTCCATCTCTTTCATCCCATCGGCATACAGCCCATACCCCGAGGCCCCTTTAGAGGAATCTTTCAGGTTCGTCCGGTAGTGCATGCGCGAAAAATTATGCCAGACAAAGAAGGGTTTGTCCGCCGAAACCGCTTCCCGTATGAAGCGCTTGGAATTCTTTGTCACGTCGTCGTCCAGCGTCTTTTGACGTTCCTGCCCGAAGGGTCCGAGGTCCCTGACCTCCTGGCCGCCACCCGGGAGTGCTTTGGAATGGACGATCCCGCGTTGTTGGATCCCAAATCGCTTCTGGATTGCCTCGTCCTTTGGAAAGTCGTCCTGCTCCGGGTATTCCCCTGCGTTGAGGTGGTAGAGGATCCCGTAGAATTCGTCGAACCCATGGGCTGTGGGAAGGTGTTCGTCCAGGTCCCCAAGGTGGTTCTTGCCAAACTGCCCGGTGGCATAGCCATACGGCTTTAGCAATTCGGCCAGGGTGGGGTCCTTTTTCTGGAGGCCCTGGGGTGCCCCGGGGAGCCCCACGGTGCTCAGCCCTGTTCGCATGGGGTACTGCCCGGTGATGAAGGCGGCACGGCCGGCAGTACAGGACGCATGGGCATAGTGGTCCATAAAGATCATGCCCTCTTTGGCAATCCGGTCTATATTGGGTGTTTCCCCCCCCATCATCCCGCGGTGGTAGGCGCTGATATTCCACATGCCCACATCATCTCCCCAAATGATCAGAATATTGGGTTTTTCGGATGATTGTCCAAAGAGGGACAAGGCGAGTAAAAGGAAGCCAGGGAAGAGTGCAATTTTCTTCATGATCCAGCTGGGTTTAAAAAAATGTGACTTTAGGTTGTATCGAATGCTGCCTCACTTAATTGCTTTTTTGGTCGCGTTGGCCTTACAGGAAGCCTGATTTGGAGGGCCTGTACAACAAAACCTTCGGAAAATAAGGATAGCCCGGCAAGGTCAGGCGAGATTGCAAGCGAAATTTGTAAAGATTCGTGGAATCTTCACTTTTTTTCAAACAAGGGGGCTTAGGAATGCCGGGGTACGTTTGAGACAGGTTGTACGGCCCCTTGAAAAAGATTTAATTTTCGGTAGGG
>CAZUZE010000167.1:0-3573 GCA_964624565.1 uncultured Robiginitalea sp. | reverse complement strand
TTCACTTTTTTTACGAAACCAGGGGGCTCAGGTATGCCGGGATGCGTTTGAGACAGGTTGTACACCCCCGGGGGAAAAGATTTAATTTTCGGCAGAGACCATGGATTTCAGTGCCTCCAGGTTGCCCTGAATGCCTGTCAGGAAATCCCCGGTTTCCGGCTGGGATTCCAGGGGGTTGATGACGACGGATTTGACCCCGGTTTCCTCCAGTTTTGCCACGGAGGCTTCCAGGGGCGGGCGGTCCCAGACGAGGACCTGCAGGCCCGGGTCTTTCCGGAGGTGCCCGATTTCGTGAAGCTTGTCGTGGTCCATAGGGGTATCTGCCTCCCATCCCAGGGTGGGGCCTTCCAGGCCATAGCGACGACCCAGGTATTGAAAAACGGGTTTTGAGTAGGCCAGTTTGGGAAACGACCCATTCGCGGCCAGGGCCTTGTATTCCCGGTCCAGGGAGCGGAGTTCCCCGGCCAGGGCTTCGGTATTGGCTTCAAAACGGGCCGCGCTGCCCGGGGCTTTTCGGATCAGGGCCCTGCCCACAGCTTCAGCCTGTTGCGCAGCCAGGCTGAGGTCCAGCCAGGTGGTGCTGGCCACGCCTTCATGGCTGTGCTCCCCTTCCTCCCCGTGGCTGTGTTTGAAAGTGGTCCCGCTGGGCAGCAGGTTTGAGGCAAACCCTATGGAGGTGTCTGTAAGCAGGCTGTCCGGCAGGCTTACATTCATCAGCCAGGATTCATAAGTGGCCCCGTTGAGCAGGATGAGGTCTGCGCGCTGCATTTCGGTCACATCCTCTGCCGAAGGCATCCAGTGGGTGGGGTCCGCTGTGCCGGAGGCCGGAAAGCGAAGGTCGATGTCCGTCCCCCCGATCCGGTCGGCGAAGTAGTACAAGGGGTAGTTGGTGACATAAACCACCGGTTTCGACACGGCATCCGGGGCCGGATCTTCTGGTCCCTGTGGTTTCTCATTCCCTTTGCATGCCAGGAAAAGGGGCAGCAGCAGGGACAGCATCAGCAGATTTTTCATGTCAGTTGAGGTAATTTTCCAGTAAAGGTATGCCTAACTGGTATAAGAGCAAAGTGTACAGCAGGGCGAGCAGCAGGCTTATCGAAAAGACAAGGACAATTTCCGTCAGGAGTACCCCGCGGATTACCCCCCGGGCCGCCCCGATATACTTCATGGTCGCCAGTTCGCCCTTGCGAAGCTGGATGGACAGCAGGAAAACCAGGGTGGTAATCAAAAGGGTGGCCAGGCCGATCGAAAGGGCGGCCACCACCAGCAGGTTGCGGACGGTAACCACCGTGCTGACCAGTTCGTCCACCACCTCCTCCGGCAGGACGAGTTGTACCTCCCGGTTCCCCTGCTGGTACCTTCCCCGGAGCATCAGCTCCGACTTTTTGTCCTTTGGAATGGCGATGGCCGCACTGATCAGATAGGTGTCCGGATCGCCGTGAAAATGGAACGACCCGATGTTCTCAGGGGTAATCTCCGTATACGAAAGCACGGCCGGGCTGGCTACGACCCCCTCCGGGGATTTGGCGAGCAGGAGGCTGTCGGCGGTTTTTTCGTTCAGGTCCTGGTGCCCGTGGGCCTTGCCCGATATCACCCAGGTGGTTTTGACATCCGTAAACACGGCATCGTCATCGGGGCTCTGGCTGGGTTCCAGGATCCCGACAACGGTCATTTTGAGCGGGAAGCTCCCGGCAACGTCAAAGGCCCCGGCAGGGGAGGAAATGACAGCCCCGCCTACCGTCGCATTGAGGATCCGGGCCGCCCTGGCCCCGAGGACGCATTCCCCGAGCAGGGCCATGGGCCTCCCCTCGGCAAACTTCAGGTTCCTGAAGGTGAAATAGGCCTGGGTAGTGCCTACGATGGGCTGTTCCTTCACCCTGTACTCCAGTTGCAGGGGGATCGCCTGTGCGAGGTCCTCCTGTGCGAGCTCTTTCATCCGGCTGTAGGGAATCCCCTCGAGCCGGGGCTCTTTGAAGTAAAGGCTGCTCAGGCAGAGTTCCGTGGCGCTTCCCCGGGACCCCAGAAGGAGGGGGGTGGCAACTGCCCTTGCCCTGAGTTTTTCCGAACCCTGGGCGGCCAGCAGGTTCAGCGCCATGGGGATAAAGATCACAAAGCTGATAGCCAGGACCAGGAACAGGGTTTTGACCCAGTGGTACTTAAGGTAGCTCCAGGCGAGGAAAAGGACCTGTCTCATAGGCGCTGTATTGGTTCCGGGAGGAATTCACGGATATCGACGGTCCGGTCAAAACGGGGCAGGATTTCGTGGTCGTGGGTGACCATCAGCAGGGAGGCCTGCTGTACGCGGCAGTATTCAAACAGGATGTCCAGGATGCGGTCGCGGTTGGCAGGGTCCAGGTTTGCGGTGGGTTCGTCGCAAAGCAGGAGGGCGGGGTTCGTTACCAGTGCCCTGCAAACGGCCACCCGCTGCCGCTCCCCCTGGGAAAGCGCTTTCGGGAACCGGTGCGCTTTGTCTTCAAGCCCGACCCGCTCCAGCAGCTCGAGGGCGGCTTCCCTGTGGGCTTCGCTTAGTTCTAGCACCGGGTTTAAGCGAAAGGGCAGGAGCACGTTTTCCAGGGAGCTGAGGTACTGCAACAATTCAAATTGCTGGAAAATGAGTCCGAGGCGCAGGATCCGAAAGTCGTTCAGGTCGCGGGCGCTGTACTCCCCAAGGGGCACCCCGTCGACTTCCAGCTCCCCGCCCCCGGGCTTCAGGATCCCGGCCAGCAGGTGGATCAGGGTGGTCTTTCCACATCCGCTGGGCCCCAACAGGCCCACCTTTTCGCCCCGAGAAATCTCCAGCCTGCCAACTTCAAGGCGGAATCCGCCTGTGTCATAAGAGAATTCCAGGTCCCTGCAGCGGATTACAGCTTGCCCGACGCGATCACCTGACGGTCTTCCGAGGTCAGCGTGATTTCCGATATTTTCCATGCGTTGTCAATGGATTTTAATGCGATTGTCCCCGTGTATTTGTTTTTCCGGTAATGGATGTGTTTCAGGTGCTTTACCTGGGCGGTAACCGTCCATACAGCCGGATACCGGAATCCCTCCTCTGCCGTTCCCCCGTCTATGGGGTTGCCGAGTTCCCCCAGGCTGACTTCTTTCACCGTAACTGTGGAACCTTCCCGAAGGCCCATGTTCAGCCTTCTCCGGCTATCCAGATAGATGTTATCCAACAGGCCTTCCTCGAGGTTTTCATTCAGGCGCTCGAACAGCACTTCTTCATCGGCCAAATTGAACGCGGTATAGGTGCCCAGCAATTTGTTTTCGACCACCTTGTGCACCACCCCGGGGTCCATTTGGTCCATGGAATACCACGGGTTGCGGATCCTGAGGTTCACGGGCAGGAGGAAAAAGGCGAGCAACAGGGCGACCACGGAGAATACCGGTGCCTTTCGCCTGACGTTCATCTGTTCGAGGATCTTCCGGCGCCTTGGCCAAAACACCATGGCAAGTGCCAGTAACACAAGGGATGCAACCGGTATCGGAAGGATCCCGGAGGAAAGGAGGGGGGCGGTAGTTGCCTGATAGGACGCGTAAAGCAATGCCAGGCCGGATGCCAGGCAGATCGGCAAC
>CAZUZE010000166.1:0-5551 GCA_964624565.1 uncultured Robiginitalea sp. | reverse complement strand
TAAAAAGAAGCGATGATTGAGAAAAATGTGCGCCTCGAGGTTATGGAGGCGATCGAACCGAAGGTAGCGGGATATATTGACGAATTCCTGATTCCCGTGGAGGAGGTCTGGCAGCCTTCCGACCTCCTCCCGGATTCCCAAAGCGAAGATTTTTACGATCAGGTAACCGAGCTGCGGGAGGCCTCCAAGGAACACGGATACGACTTTTGGGTGACCCTGGTGGCCGATACCATCACCGAGGAGGCCCTGCCCACCTATGAGTCCTGGCTCATGGACGTGGAAGGGGTCAGCCAGCAGGGGGAGCCCAACAGCTGGTCCCGGTGGGTGCGCGCCTGGACGGCCGAGGAAAACCGGCACGGGGATGTGCTCAATAAATTCCTCTACCTCTCCGGCAGGGTCAATATGCGGGAGGTTGAAATTTCCACGCAGTACCTCATCCACGACGGTTTTGATATCGGGACCGACCGGGACCCGTATAAGAATTTTGTCTACACCACCTTTCAGGAACTGGCCACTAATATTTCGCACAAGAGGGTCGGGCAGATGGCCCGGAAAAAGGGGGATGCCCTCCTGGGCAGGATGTGCAAGATCATCGCCGGGGATGAAATGCGCCACCACCTGGCCTACCGGGAATTCGTCAAAGTAATCCTGGAGCAGGACCCGGACGGGATGCTCCTGGCCTTTGCGGACATGATGAAAAAGAAGATCGTGATGCCCGCCCATTTCCTGCGCGAATCCGGCGGGACCATCGGCAAGGCCTTCGAGAATTTTTCAAATGCGGCCCAGCGCCTCGGGGTCTATACGGCCCAGGATTACATCGACATCCTCAAGAAACTGAACGACTACTGGAACATCGAGAACCTCCGCGCCCTTTCCGATGAAGCCGACAGGGCCCGGGAGTACCTCGTAAAGCTCCCGGCACGGCTGGAGCGGATCTCGGAGCGCATGTCGTTTCCACAGGACCCGTTCAGGTTCAAATGGGTGACGGCAAACGGGATGCTGTGATCGGGTTAAAAAACTGGAAGTCACGGAAGGAATGCCGCTGCGGACAGTCCATCGACAAATTACTTTGAATGAGCACGACCAGGGTGATTTTGGCCCATGCAGGAGGCCGGAGAACTTTTTTATCTTCATCCCTCAGTCATCGACCGGATCACTGCGGCACAACAGGCACTGCTTTTAAGTGGGACATTGTTTCACGGAAAGCGCAGTATTTTTAATTTGGGTTCACGGTGAACAAAACAAGTAATATCATGGGGAATTACTTTTTGAAAATAGCCCTCGTCCTGCTTGTGGTGGCCCTGGGTTCATGCAAGAATACCGGAAAGGCGGTTCTCAGGGATCCACAGCCACCGACCACCGGGTACCAGGGACAGGGCCCGAATCCGGTGGTGCCCACTGTGGACCGGCCTGTCCAGAGGCAATGGAAGGGGGTATGGGCATTTAATGACAGCACCACCTTCTTCACCAATGATTTCGAGGGCGGACGCCTCAATGGGGTGGCCTATGATGGGAATGACCACTATACGGCCTGGATCACCGCCGAAAACACCCCGATCAACGTCAGCCCCTGGTATGCCTTTAAGGTCTGGACGACTGCCCCAAGGGAAATCACAGTCCGGCTCAGCTATCAGGATTCCCGAAGCAGGTACTATCCCAAAATCAGCTCGGACGGGGTGCATTTCAAGCCTTTGGACAGCCTCTTTTTTAAGGCCCTGAACCCGGGAGAGGGCGAATTCGGGATCAAAGCGGCCCCGGAAGCCGCTGAGATCACCCTGAAGGTGGGTCCGGAGCCCCTCATTATCTCGGCCCAGGAACTCTACACCTCGTCAAGGGTTAAATCCTGGGTGGATTCCCTGAGTCTAAAGCCCTTTATCAGCAATTACCCCATCGGCCGCTCCAAAGAAAACAGGCCGCTCCATTTAATGGAAATAAAGGAAAATGGGCAGGCGAAAAAAGCGCTTATGGTGATCGCCAGGCAGCATCCCCCCGAGGTCACGGGTTTTCTGGCCATGAAATCCTTTAGCGAAACCCTCTCGGGGGATACTGACCAGGCCCGGGAGTTCCGGAAGGGCCATACCGTATTTGTGGTGCCGCTCATGAACCCCGACGGGGTGGACAACGGGCACTGGAGGCACAATATGGGGGGGATTGACCTGAACCGGGACTGGCAGAATTTCAATCAGCCGGAAACCCGCAGTGTCCGGGATTTTTTAAGGGAAAGGGATGCGGAGTATGAGTTTGTTTTCGGGGTGGATTTCCATTCCACCTGGGATGATATCTACTACCCGCTGGACACGGTGGCGGCCGGGCCCAGGGGTAAAATCGTGTTTGACTGGATCCGGGCCATAAGCGAGCGGTTGCCCCAGAAGAAAACGAATATCAGTGCCTCGGCACAGTTGGAGCCCACGATGGTCTCCCGCACCTATTTTTTCGTAAACCACAACATGCCCGCCATTGTATTTGAGCTGGGCGACGACACCCCCAGGGACTTCCTCAAACTCAAGGGGCAGGTAGCGGCCGAGGAACTGATGCGCCTGCTGATGGGGCAGTAGGCAGGCTGCTCTTGAACCGGGCCTTTTTTCCTATAACTGATCATTGTCATAAAGGCCCGGCCGGGGACTTCCTAATTTTGCTCCGTGAGAAGGACTGCACTTTTTTTTGTCGCCCTTTGGATGGCGCTGAAGCCCCTGTGGCCTTTGGCGGAGTATGTAATAAATTACGAGTATATAGCCACCGTACTGTGCGAAAACCGGGAGGAGCCCGAACTAAAATGCAACGGGAAATGTTACCTCTCCAGGATGCTGGCAAGGGAGCAGGCAAAGGACCAGGAAAACCCCTTTGAGTCGCCTTTGGTGAAGGCCGACCAAACCCCGATCATCGCCATGGAACTAAGGCGGTATTCTTTTCCCAGCGAGGAGGCAGGAGCAGACCCCTCTCAACCGATATACTGGATACCCAGTCTAATTTCTTCCATATTTGTTTTTGAACAGGTTCAACCCCCGGAAGGGCATTCCTGAATCCGGGCCCGTACAAGTCCTGGGGGAAATCCTCCCGTGCCCTTGTTTTCCAATATTTTAATACTCAAAAGCAAAAACCTATGAACCTTCTGTTGAATTGGGGGTGGGTAGTCTGTGCGCTCCTGTTTCTTGGGGCCATACCCTCCCATGCCCAACAAAGAACTGCTATTACGCTCCTCGACCGCCAGACCTCTGCGCCCATTGCTGATGCTACCTTTACCTACGGGAGCCAGCGAGGCGTATCGGACACCGAAGGAGTCATTTACTTCATTTACCAAGCCGGCACCCCCCTGGTCCTGTCCCACCTCAACTATGGGCAATGGGAGCTGGACGACCAACAGGTGTTGTCCCTATCGGATACCGGGGTGCTCTACCGCTCTGAAGTCCCTTTGGAACTTCATCCAGTAACTATTATTGCCCTACGGCCTGAAAAACAGCTCGGGACTGAAGTAAAGCTCGACTACCAGGAGCATCTGGCCCACGACGCTGCATCCATTTTGATTCAGGACCCATCCATCGGAGCTATCCGAAAAGGTGGTAACTACGGTTTTGACCCGGTATTCCGGGGATTTAAATACGATCAGCTCAATGTGGTCCTCGGTGGGGCCCAGGGTGCCACTGCTGCCTGCCCCAACCGTATGGACCCTCCGACCAGCCAGATGGCCCCGAATATGATCGATCGCATAGAAATCCTCAAGGGACCCCACGCGCTCAGATATGGGACGGGCTTTGGGGCAACCCTGAATTTTGTGCCTGCAAAACTTCGGTTTTCAGAGGTTGCCGATGTGTATGGCCGCATGTCCAACGGGATCGAAGCCAACGGCTCGGTCTTTCGCAATGAGGGCCAGCTGGGCTTTTACGGGGAAGGCCACGACATCTCTTTTTTTGGTGCATGGTCGCAGGGCAATGACTACACCTCCGGGAATGGAGAGCAGGTCCAGGCAGATTTCAAGAGGGGCAGCTTTGGAGGCAATTTGGGCTTTGCATTCTCCGAGGATGACCAGTTGCGCTTTTCGGTAATTTATAACGTAGCTCGGGATGCCGATTTCCCTGCCCTGGCCATGGACCTTCGCGAAGACGATACCTGGCTTTTCAATGCCCGTTACGACAAGGCCTTTTACAGGAAATACCTGACCGCCTGGAATACCACTTTTTTTGCCTCTTTTGTAAACCACCTGATGGACAACCTCCTCAAACCCCTTGACCCGCGGATACTGAATGCGAAAACCGATGCCACCACCTTCAACTATGGAGGCAGAACCGAGGGCGTATGGGAGATTGATGACAACACCTTATTTGCCGGTGCCGATTTCAGGGCTGAAGGGGCGGAAGGCACACGCGTGCGGGAGTTCCTGATGGGCCCGAACCAGGGGATGGTAGCACTGGACAATGTCTGGCAGGATGGCAATATCTCCAAAGGCAGCCTCTTCGCGGAATACCAGCTGGCGTCCGGGTCCTGGCGTTATATATTTTCCACACGTGTGGAACTGAACTTCTCCGGTATTGGCGATCCGGCACCTGAGTTTACGGCCATTTACGGGGATGGGAATCAAACCCAGTTGAACCCAAGCATAAGTGCTGGGGCCACCCGCACATTTGCAGGCGGGTCCGGAGCAGGTATTTGGATCGCCCGGGCCCAGCGCAGTGCAGGTCTGGCAGAACGGTTCATAAACTATTTCCCCATCGGCCAGGACCCCTATGAGCTGCTGGGCAACCCCAACCTCGATTCCGAGGTCAACTACCAGATGGACCTCACGTACGCCTGGCGTGCGAAAAACACCGAACTTGGGGTAGATGTTTTTGTCGGGTACCTCGAGGATTTCATCTCCTCCGTCATTGATCCGGACCTTACGCCGAGATTGCCGATGAGCCCGGGAGTGCGTAGGTTTGTAAACATCGAAAATGCGCTTAAGACCGGTTTTGAATTCACATGGACCCAGGGCCTGCTCCCGGGGTTACAACACCAGCTGGGGGTGGCGTACACCTATGCCCAGGACCTGGAGCGGGATGAACCCCTGCCGGAAATCGCCCCCATGGATTTTCGATATACCCTCTCAGGAAGCTTTGTAAAGGGGAGGCTTACCCCTGAACTGGTCTTCCGGCATGTGCTCAGGCAAGGACGGATTTCAACGGAATTCGGGGAAACCGTGACCCCGTCTTTTTCCCTGCTCGACATCAGGGCTTCGTACCAGGTGTCTGAAAAGGCCCGCTTTACCCTGGGGGTAAACAACCTGTTCGATGAAAATTACTACGAACACCTGAACCGTTCGGTCAGTGGCGGCATCCTCCCGATTTTTGCCCCCGGGCAGAATGTGTTTGCCTCAGTGAACTTTACCCTGTAGTCCTGAAGGCAGGGGGTAGCCGAGTACAATTTGCACTAAGCCGGCAACTTCCCTTAAAGGGGGTTGCCGGTATGGTGTTGATGGCACTAGCCCCATTATGAGAACGCCTGTAGGGTATTCTCAACAGGAAGTGCTGCCTGCCTTTTTTCCTTTTGTCATTTTCCGAGCCTGCCTGGGAAGACGGGCTCT
>CAZUZE010000165.1:0-5557 GCA_964624565.1 uncultured Robiginitalea sp. | reverse complement strand
ACGATAGATATCCGTATTGACAACAAGAACCCGTTTTACAACACATACATCTCCGTAAAGGATGTTTCCACGGTATACTACGATGTGAAGGATTTTGAACTGATCAACACCACCCTGGCCGACACCCTGTTTTTCCGGACCGAGTTCAAGGGGGGCAGCCAGTACAACGACCGGTACAACCTGAACTTTTACCACACTTTTGAGGACAATAACAAATCGGTGATCGGGCTCAAGCGCTCGGACGTGAGTTTTAAGGGGAATACCTGGGTGCTCAACAGGGACGGGAATTCACGGAATAAGGTGGTCATCAGCCCGGGCCTGGACAGTATCGATATACGCGAAATTGTGATGGTCAATGAGGAGCGGGAGGAAATCCTCCTCAAGGGGCAGCTGGCCGATTCCACCTATAAAGACCTGGAGCTCAGGTTTAAGATTGTCTCCCTGAACAAGATTACCCCGGACCTGAAGGGCTTTGACCTGAAGGGGGAAGTCAACGGGGTGCTGAACGTGCTGCAGGAGGACGATGTCTACCTGCCGATCGGGAACCTGAACATTGCGGATTTCACCATAAACGACGAGGTACAGGGCGACCTGGAGATCGGGATTGTCGGGAACAGGGACCTGACCGAGTTTTCGGTCAATACGCATATCGCAGACCAGGGCCGTGACAAGTTCAGTGTGATAGGGACGCTGTACAATACGGGGGAGTACCCCACGGCCCAGCTCACCGCGAATTTCAACGGTTTTCCGCTCTCGCCTTTCAACCGGCTCGCTGAGGGCGTCCTTTCGGATATACGGGGAACTGTAGAAGGGACGGCCCGCATTGAAGGGGATATCCGAAACCCTGCGATCAGCGGGATGCTTGGGATTCAGGAAGGGGGCCTCGCGATCCCCTACCTGAACGTAGGGTACGATCTGAGCCCCAATAGCGCGGTACGCCTTTATGACCAGACATTCCAGTTTGAAGGGGTTTCCCTCACGGATACTTTTGCCGGGACGAAGGCATCCCTTGGGGGCACGATCAGCCACAGTGGGTTTTCAGACTGGCGCCTGGACCTCAACCTGGCGAGCATGGGGGAAAGGCTGCTGATCCTCAACACGGAGTACAATGAGGATGAATTGTATTACGGGACGGCTTTTGTAAACGGGTCAGGCCGCATCTATGGGCCCGTATCCGGCCTGAATATCGAATTTACCGGGGCATCGGCCAGGGGCACCACCCTTAAGATCCCCATCAGCGACGTAGCCTCAGTAGGGGATTACTCCTTTATCACCTTTATCGAGAAGGAAGACCAGCAGGCTATGGAAGAGGGGCGCCTTTCAACGGATTACCAGGGGCTGGAACTAAGGTTTGACCTGGACGTCACCCCGGACGCCGAAGTGGAGATCGTGGTGGACCAGAAAACCGGCAGTTCCCTCAAAGGTACCGGGGCCGGCCTTATTTTCATGAACATCAACACCAACGGCAATTTCAATATGTGGGGGGATTTTGTGGTGGTCACGGGCCAGTACCGGCTCAAGTACGCCGGCCTGATCGACAAGACCTTCACTGTGAGGCCCGGGGGCACCATCAACTGGGACGGGGACCCCCTGGCGGCCATCCTCGATATGGAAGCCGTCTACAAGCTCAATGCGAATCCGGCCCCTTTGCTGGAAAACTCCGGGTATACCCGGCGGATCCCCACGGAGGTAGTCGTCCGCCTGACCGATGAGCTCGAAAAGCCTACCGTTGGGTTTGACATTCAGTTTCCGGGCACGAGTTCCATCGTGAAGTCCGAGCTGGAATACCGCCTGCAGGACCCTACCGTTGAGGAGCGGAACGCCCTGTTCCTGCTGGCACAGGGTACTTTTGTCAATGACCGTTCCGGGCTGAATCAGCAGGCCATGGCGGGCAATATCTACCAGACGGCCTCCAACCTGTTCAGCAAGGCCCTCGGTTCGGACGGGGATGTCATCAACTGGGGGCTGTCCTACGAGAGCGGCTACCAGGACCCCAATGCGGATATCACTACGGAAGACCGCATCGGGGTTACGGTGTCCACGAAAATCAGCGACCGCGTACTGTTTAACGGACGGCTGGGTGTCCCTGTTGGAGGGGTGCAGGAAAGTGCCGTTGCGGGTGATGCGGAGATTCAGGTGATACTCAATGAAGAGGGCACCCTGAGTGCCCGGATTTTCAACAGGCAGAACGAAATGCAGCAATTCGTCACGGACCGGCAGGGGTATACGCAGGGCGTTGGCCTTTCCTACGACATGGATTTCAACAACGCGACGGAATTCTTCAACAATGTATTCCGGAAAAAGGACCGGCAAGCGATGGAGCCAGACAGCCTCATGCTCCCCGTTCCCCTTGAGCAGCCCATGGCGCAGGACAGCCTGATCAATTTTTACACCAAAAGCAGGAACCCCAGGTAACGAGGGGTTGGAATTCCGGGAGGGACCTCATCCGGATTTTGTGTTTCATACGCAAACGATTTCGTTCCAAATACCCCTGTTTTCGGGAGAATCCATTCCTTTTTCTGATCTAAGTTTGTTACTTTTGACTACCCATATGTCAGTATGAAAAAGCCGATAAAGAAGCTAGCGGTACTCACTTCCGGAGGGGATTCCCCGGGCATGAATGCCGCTGTCCGGGCCGTGGTCCGCACCTGTGCCTACATGGAAATAGAGTGTATGGCTATTTACAGGGGCTATCAGGGAATGATCGAAGGGGATTTTGTCCCCTTCAATGCCCGCAGTGTCAACAATATCATCAACAAGGGGGGCACCATCCTGAAAACGGCCAGGTGCCAGGAATTCAGGACCCCGGAAGGGCGGCAAAAGGCATATGACCAGCTCACCGCTGCCGGCATTGATGGGTTTGTCGTGATCGGGGGGGATGGCAGTTTCCGCGGTGCCAGCATCTTTTACAAGGAATTCGGGATGCCCGTGATCGGGATCCCGGGAACCATCGACAATGATATTTTCGGCACGCAGTATACCCTTGGTTTTGATACGGCACTCAACACGGTGGTGGAAGCCATCGACAAGATCCGGGACACAGCGAGTTCCCACAGCCGGCTCTTCTTCGTCGAAGTGATGGGTCGGGACGTGGGGCATATCGCCCTGAATGCAGGGGTAGGCGCCGGGGCTGAGGAAATACTGATCCCCGAGCAAAACCTCGGGCTTGAACGTCTGCTCGATTCCCTGAAGCGAAGCAAGAAGTCCGGAAAATCCTCCAGTATCGTCGTGGTCGCGGAAGGGGACAGAACCGGGAAGAATGTTTTTGAACTCAAGGAGTACGTGGAAAAGAACCTGCCTATCTACGACGTTCGGGTTTCGGTCCTGGGCCATATGCAACGGGGTGGCTCCCCGACGGCCTTTGACAGGGTCCTCGCCTCCCGCATGGGGGTAAAGGCCGTTGAGAGCCTCATGGAGGGCAAATCAAACCTCATGGTGGGGATCATCGCCAATGAGATCGTCCTGACGCCCATAGACGAGGCGGTAAGGGGACATACAAAAATTGACCGGGAACTTATTCGGGTTTCCGACATTATGACGATTTAACTTAAAAACACTTTAAAATGGCATCATTGCGATTAGGAATTAACGGATTTGGACGCATCGGACGGTTGGTTTTACGGGCTTCCGTAGAACGGGACAACGTGGATGTGGTAGCTATAAACGACCTGCTGGACGTGGAACACCTGGCCTACATGCTGAAGTACGATTCAGTGCACGGACGGTTTAACGGTACGGTGGACGTTAAGGACGGACACCTGGTGGTCAACGGAAAACTGGTCCGTGTTACGGCCGAAAAAGACCCGAAGGCAATCGGATGGGACAAGGCAGGTGTCGATATCGTGGCGGAATGCACGGGGATCTTCACCAAACTGGAAACCGCCCAGTACCACATCGACGGGGGGGCTAAAAAAGTCGTGATTTCGGCCCCTTCGGCCGATGCACCCATGTTTGTGATGGGGGTAAACCACCGGGAGGCAAAGGCCTCCGACACCATCGTTTCAAACGCGAGTTGTACCACCAACTGCCTGGCGCCGGTGGCCAAGGTGCTCAACGATACCTTCGGGATCGAGGAAGGGCTTATGACGACGGTCCACGCCACCACCGCCACCCAATTGACGGTGGACGGGCCATCCCGCAAGGACTACAGGGGCGGGCGCAGCGCGCTGCTGAACATCATCCCGGCCTCTACCGGTGCGGCCAAAGCCGTGACCAAGGTGATCCCGGACCTGAAGGGAAAACTGACCGGCATGGCCTTCAGGGTACCCACGGCCGACGTGTCAGTGGTGGACCTGACAGTACGCCTGGAAAAGGAGACGACTTATGAGGAAATCAAGAAGGTTTTCAGGGAAGCTTCCGAAGGGTCCCTTAAGGGCATACTTGGGTATACCGATGAGGACGTTGTTTCCCAGGATTTCGTGGGGGACAGCCGTACGAGCATCTTTGACGCTGGGGCCGGTATCGAACTCAACTCCAGGTTCTTCAAGATCGTTTCCTGGTATGACAATGAGGCCGGGTATTCCCACAAACTGGTGGACCTGGCCCAGCACATCCACAGTATATAATCTCATTGAGAACCTGTTTCTGACGAAAGGATCTTTCAGGACACGGCTTTTGAAGGATCCTTTTTTTTAATGTATTCATTGTATGGTACTTATCGTAGACAGCGGCGCGACCAAGGCGGACTGGATTGCCCTGAATCAAAAAGGGGAGCAGATTTTTATGACCCAGACCCTCGGGCTGAGCCCGGAGGTGCTTTCCAAAGAGGTGATCGAAGAGCGCCTTGCCAACAATTTCGAACTCGCCCGGAACAGCGCCAAGGTGGAACGCCTCTATTTTTACGGCGCGGGATGCGGTACGGACCGGATGCGCAAATTCCTCAAGGGGATCTTCAGGCAGTTCTTCCCCAAAGCCAAGATTCAGGTCAAGGAGGATACCTATGCTGCCATTTATTCCACCACCAAAATCGGCCATGCCGGAATTGTGTGCATCCTCGGCACGGGTTCCAACTGCAGTTACTACGACGGGCACCAGATGTTCCAGAAAGTTACCTCCCTGGGGTATATCCTAATGGATGACGGGAGCGGGAACTTTTTCGGCCGGAAACTGGTGCGGGACTATTACTACCACAAAATGCCCCAGGACCTCAGCATCGCTTTTGACAAGGAGTACAACCTCGATGCGGACGTTATCAAGGAAAACCTCTACAAAAAGCCAAACCCCAATACCTACCTGGCCACCTTTGCCCGTTTTATTGTGGAGCACAAAAGCCACCCCTATTGCAAGGGGGTCATCGACAAGGGGTTCCAGCAGTTCGTCAACAACCACGTGATGCAGTTTGAACTGGCCACAAAAGTGCCCATCCATTTTGTGGGGAGCATCGCTTATTACCTCCGCGAGGAGTTGACCGAGGTCATACAGCGGAACGACATGGTGCTGGGGGTCATCCGCCAGCGCCCTATCGAAGGCCTGGTCGAATTCCACAAGGATACGATCTGAAGAGGGCAGTCGCAGTAGGCAGTGTCAGTGGGCAGTCGCAGTAGGCAGTGTCAGTGGG
>CAZUZE010000164.1:0-5560 GCA_964624565.1 uncultured Robiginitalea sp. | reverse complement strand
AGGCGGAGTACTACTTCCTCAGGGGGCAGGTCTACGCCGACCTCGGGCGGAAAGGCGATATGTCCGCTTTCGCGGAGTCTGTGGACTCTTATAAGAAGGTGGTGAGCCTCGAAGAGGAAAGCGGCAAGGTAAAGTACACGGGTGAAGCCAAGACCCAGATGTCCGGGGTGGCCAATGACCTGGTCAACGCCGCCGTGGAAGACAACCAGCAACAAAAGTACAGGGAGGCAGCGGAAAAGCTCTACATGGGCTATCAGCTGAGCCCCAAGGATACGATCTACCTCTATTACGCGGCCAGCAGTGCGGTAAACGCCCAGGATTACCAAATGGCCCTTGACTATTACGAGGAACTCAACGAGGTGGGATACGACGGCAGCCAGATGGAATACAAGGCTACCAACGTGGAAACAGGGGAAGTTGAGGTCATGAACAAGACCCAGCGGGACCTGATGGTCAAAGCGGGTACGCATTCCAACCCGGTGGATGAGAAAACCGAATCCAAGCGGGCCGAGATCGTCCGGAACATCGCCCTGATCCACACCCAGCTCGGGAATAATGAGGAGGCGCTGAAGGCCTACAAGGCAGCACGTGCTGACAACCCCGACGATGTGAACCTGGTTTTGAACGAGGCCAACCTCTATTACCAGCTCGGGGACAAGGACAAATTCAAGTCCCTGATGGCGGAGGCGGCCCGCATGGCCCCCGACAACCCCGACCTTCACTACAACATCGGGGTGATCAACATGGAGCAGGGGGATATTGAAGCGGCAAGGGCAGCCTACAGGAAGGCCATCGATATCAACCCCGGGTACGTAAATGCCCAGCTGAACCTCTCCACCACCTATGTCAATGAGGGCAACGCCCTGATCGACGATATGAATGCCCTGGGCACATCCCGGGCAGACCTTGCCAAGTACGATGAGCTGAAGGCGCAAAAGGACGCCCTTTTCCGGGAAGGCGTGGTCGTCCTGGAGGACGCCCTCAAGACCAATCCGGACAACGAGGCCATCCTCTCCCAGCTCAAGAATATCTATGGGGCGCTTGGGGACAATGAGAACTTCATGCGGATCAAGAACCTGCTCGGGGAATAACCTCTGAGGCAGCAAGGAACAAAAGGCCCCGCATGTGCGGGGCTTTTTTATTACAGGACCTTGACGATGACCCTGAGGGGGTGGGTGTACTTTCGCACTTCGGTATTGAAGATGCCCGTATGGTCGAGTCGGTCGATGCGCACCTTTCCGTCGCAATGGATGATGTAGTTGTCCCCCATGATCAGGCCCACGTGGTCAATCACCCCATCAGGCCCGTCGAAAAATGCCAGGTCCCCAGGTTCGCTCTCTTCGATGAAACTCAGTGGGCTGCCCTGTGTGGCCTGCTCGCCTGCCCGGCGTTTGAGGCCGACCCCGATGGTCCTGTACACGATCTGGGAAAACCCGTCCGCATCGATGCCAAAAGGGGACCTGCCCCCTTTGACTTCGGGGCTGTTGAGAAAGAGCAGGGCCGTATCCACGAGGGACCCCTTCCCGGCGCCGGGCTCAAAAGCCGCTCCTTCATGGACGTGCTCCAGGGTGGGGGCGGCATGTACGCTGGCCCCTATGGGAATGGGGATCAAAAGCCCGTCGCGGGTGCAGATATGTGAAACCAGGTCCGAGGCGATCCGGGTATTGGCGGATTCCTTCAACCCGTTGTAAACCTCCTCCGCTATGGTTTGTACCTGGGTGTTGAGGACCCAGCCCTCGCAGTGGTCCGAAGCGGTCCGGATACGGCTCCACTGTTTTCGGGTTTCTGGGATTTTGAAGGTTTCCCCGTAGAGCAGCTGGGTCACCCAACCCGAGCCTGAGTCCGCGCGTTCATACACGGGAACCAGGCTCAGGGGGCAGATACCGTACTCCATGCCTTTTAGACCGGTTTATTTGCTGTGTTCCAATACCATGGCAGATGCCCCTCCGCCACCGTTGCAGATCGCGGCCGCGCCCAGGCGGGCCCCATTTTGCCTGAGGATATGGATCAGGGTCACGAGGATGCGGGCCCCGGAACACCCCAGTGGGTGCCCAAGGGAAACAGCCCCTCCGTGGACATTCACATTGGCATCCGTCAGCCCCAGCAATTTGATGTTTGCAAGGCCGACCACGCTGAAGGCCTCATTGAATTCGAAATAGTCGACATCCTGCAGGGAGACGCCCGCTTTGTCCAGGGCCAGGGGCAGGGCTTTGGCCGGTGCGGTGGTAAACCATTTGGGTTCCTGGGCCGCATCGGCATAGGAGCGGATCCGCGCCAGTGGGGTCAGGCCAAGGGCCGTGGCTTTCTCCGCGCTCATCAGGACAAGGGCTGCAGCCCCGTCGTTGATCGTTGACGCATTGGCAGCCGTTACGGTGCCCTCTTTTGTGAAGGCGGGCCTCAATTGCGGGATCTTGTCCATGTTCACATTTGTATATTCCTCGTCCCGGGCAAAGAGCAACGGCTCGCCCCTGCGCTGGGGGACCGGAACGGGAATGACTTCATCGTCGAATTTTCCGCTTTCCCAGGCCGCGGCCGAACGCTCGTAGGACTGAATGGCATAGGCGTCCTGGTCTTCCCGGCTGAACTTGTATTCGAGGGCGCATGCATCCGCGCAGACCCCCATGGCCTGGTGGTCATAGGCATCGACCAGCCCGTCCTTCTGCATCCCGTCCACCAGGGTTTCCGGGCCGAACTTCTTCCCGGTCCTCAGGTGCAGGTAATGCGGGATCAGGCTCATGTTCTCCATGCCGCCGGCCACCATGATTTCCCGGTCCCCGAGGGCGATGGCCTGGGCCGCCATCATGACCGCTTTCATCCCTGAGGCACAAACCTTGTTTACGGTGGTGCAGGGGACGGTATCCGGGATGCCGGCTTTGATCGCCGCCTGTCGGGCCGGGGCCTGCCCGGCACCTGCCTGGACCACGTGCCCCATCAGGACTTCCTCCACGCTGGATGGATCCAAACCGATTTTTTCGAGGGCCCCCTTAATGGCCACTGCGCCGAGTTCCGGGGCCGGAACAGAGGAAAGTGCCCCCATAAAACTGCCGATTGGGGTACGGACTGCGGAAACGATGACTACCTCTTTCATGGATGTTATTTTCTGACGCGAAATTACTAAATTAATATGGATGCCTTTTCCGTTCCTGTCAAAAACCCCCCCGGATTTTCCTATTTTTGATCCCAAGTCCAATTAACGATGTCCAAGAGCCTGGATTCCCTCTACCGATCCCAATCGGAGATATACAAGTACATCCTCTACGTTGCGAGTGTGGCCTGCATTGTTTTTTTCTTTCCCAGGGGAGGCCATTTCAAATATGAGTTCCAGAAGGGAAAGCCCTGGCAGTACGAAAACCTGTACGCCCCCTTTGATTTTTCCATCCGCAAGACCCCTGCCGAGATCGAAGCAGAGCGCACGGCCATTCAGCAGAACCAGATTCCCTATTACCGCTTCGACACCTCGGTCTCCGAAAGGGCCTTTGAGGGGTTCAACACCAACTTCCCCGAAGTCTTCAAGGAGGATGATTTCTCCTCCCGCGGGTACAATTACATGCTTCGCACAGGTGTCAAGGTACTGGACAGCCTTTATGCCACGGGGGTGGCCGCGGCCGAACAACACCCGGGCCGCGGGGACATTTACATGGTGCGAAACAACGAGGCCCGCAGGATCCCGGGGTCCTTTGTCCACTATGCGGATTCGGTGGAATCCCTGGTCCGGGACCTGGTGGGCCAGCAGGGGCTGAGCAGGTATTCAGATGATTTTGTGCGCCTGATCACCCCGGTGGTACAGCCCAACGTAAGCCCGGATACAGAGCTTACCCAGAAGGAGATCCGCAATAAGCTCGCCAATATTTCCACCACCAGGGGCAATGTGGATGAAGGCAAGCTCATCGTGGCCAAAGGGGAGGTGGTGGAGGCCGAAAACCTCAAAATCCTGGAATCCCTCAAATCCGAATACGAATCGGAGTTGTGGTCCCAGGGGAACGCCTATTTTATCCTGGCGGGCTATACGATCCTGGTCGCCCTGGTGCTGATGATGCTGCTGCTTTTCCTGAAAAAATACAGGCCGGAGGTGTACCGCAACAACGTCAATGTCACTTTCATCTTCTTCAATATCCTCATAGTGGTTTTCCTCACTACCCTGGTGGTGAAGTACAATGCCGCCCTGGTCTATGTGGTCCCCCTTTGCATCCTGCCCCTGATCCTCAAGACGTTTTTCGATGCCCGCCTCGGCCTGTTCGTACACGTGCTCACGGTACTTATCCTGGGGTTTGTGGTGCCCAACAGCTTTGAGTATATCTTCCTGCAGATCGTGGCCGGGATCGTGACCATCCTCACCATTTCCGAACTCTACAAACGGGCGAACCTGTTTGTCTCCGTGGGGCAGATCACCCTGATCTACATCATCGGCTATTTCGCCTTCCACATGATCCACGAGGGGAACCTGGAGAATGTGGTCTGGCTCAATTTCGGGTTTTTCCTGCTCAACGGGATGCTTACCCTTTTTGCCCAGCCCCTGATCTACATCTATGAGAAGATGTTCGGGATGGTTTCCGATGTCTCCCTCCTGGAGCTTTCGGACACGAATTCAAAGCTCCTCAAAGAGCTCTCCAACAAGGCCCCAGGGACCTTCAACCACTCCCTGCAGGTGGCAAACCTGGCCGAGGCGGCCGCCAACGAGATCGGGGCGAATGCGATGCTGGTGCGGGTGGGTGCCCTCTACCACGATATTGGAAAGATGAATGACCCTGCTTTCTTCACCGAGAACCAGACGACCAATAGCAACCCCCACGATGACCTCGACCCGGAGAAAAGCGCCAACATCATCATCCGCCATGTGATCGAGGGGATCGAGATGGCGCGCAAAAACAACCTCCCGGACCGGGTGATCGACTTTATCCGCACCCACCACGGGACCACCCTGGTGTACTACTTCTACAAAAAGTCCATGAAGGAGCACCCGGAGGACACCCGGGAGGAGGATTTCAGGTACCCGGGGCCCACCCCTTTTTCCAGGGAAACGGCTATACTGATGATGTCCGATGCGGTGGAGGCTGCCTCCAAGAGCCTGGTCAACCCGACCTACCCGATGATCGATGCCTTTGTGGAAAAGATTGTCGACGGGCAGATGCAGGCGGGGCAGTTCCTCAATGCAAACATCACCTTCAAGGACATCGAAACGGTCAAAAAGGTCCTCAAAAAGCGCCTGACCAACATCTACCACCTGCGCGTCGAGTATCCGGAGTAGCCTTTTTTGGCTAGCCGGGCCATTCCATTTTCATTCGTTTATTGGCATAATTTTTGTTAATTTTTTAATGAATAAGGGTAAAAATTTTAAGTTGCATAGGATAAAAACCTCCCTGTTCCAATTTAGTTGAATAATCCTCAATCGCCCAGTGAGTGCACTCAGGTTGTTAAAACCGTCCTAATTCAGTTGGTTGACAGGGGATTCGTGATTATTTTTAAGAAGAACACCTAAAACACTTCCCTATGAAAAAGCCGTACCTGCTCACCTACCTGCTCCTAAGTTTTGCGATGGTTTCAAGCGCCCAGGGGGATATGT
>CAZUZE010000163.1:0-5592 GCA_964624565.1 uncultured Robiginitalea sp. | reverse complement strand
TACCGGGACCGTGGTCGGGGTGAACTGCAACATATTTGCCTCCGGGTTTCCGCGAAATTTTATCCCGAGTTTTAGCTGGGGGGGTACTTCCGGGTTCAGTACGTACCTTCCCGAAAAAGCCTTTGAAGCCGCCCGGGTGGCCATGCAGCGGCGCGGGATCTCTTTTACGACCGAGGACGAGGACCTCATGCTGTCGGTTTTCGAATTGACGCGGGAGTATCGCAAATCCTGAAAACAGGGAGCGGGACCGGCTTCCTGATTTTTATATCTTTGCAGCCCTTTGGGAAACCAAAAACTGCTATGGACCGCACTGTTGCCTTTTACACCCTGGGATGCAAACTCAATTTTGCAGAAACCTCGACCATTGGCCGTGACCTTGTCGCCCAGGGATTCCGGAAGGTGCCCTTCCCACAGCCGGCGGACCTTTATGTGATCAACACCTGCTCGGTTACGGAGAACGCCGACAAGAAGTTCCGCGCCCTGGTGCGACAGGCCCAGAAGATCAACCCGGAGGCCTACATTGCGGTTGTCGGGTGTTACGCCCAGTTACAGCCCGAAGAAATTGCTTCCATCCCCGGGGTAGACCTGGTTCTCGGGGCGACGGAGAAATTCAAAATCGGTGCCTACCTGGAAAACCTCGAGAAACAGGAGCGCGGCCAGGTGCACTCCTGCGAGATCAGCCAGGCCGATTTCTATGTAGGCAGCTATGCCATTGGCGACCGTACCCGCGCCTTCCTCAAGGTACAGGACGGGTGCGACTATAAATGCACCTACTGCACCATCCCCCTGGCGCGTGGGATCTCCCGGAGTGCCACTTATGAAAATGTCCTTCGGAATGCTGCCGAAATAGCCGAAAAAGGGATACGGGAAATCGTGCTGACCGGGGTAAACATCGGGGACTACGGCAAGGGGGAATTCGGGAATAAAAAGCACGGGCACACCTTTTTGGACCTTGTCCGCGGGCTGGATGCCGTACCCGGGATCGAACGCCTCCGGATCTCCTCCATCGAACCCAATTTGCTCCGCAATGAAATCATTGATTTCGTGGCCTCCAGCCGGTGTTTCGTCCCCCATTTTCATATCCCGCTCCAGAGCGGGAGCAACGAAATCCTGAAACGGATGCGCCGCCGGTATCTGAGGGAACTCTATGCAGAACGCGTTTCCAGGATCCGCTCCGTCATGCCGCACGCCTGTATCGGGGTGGACGTGATCGTGGGGTTTCCGGGGGAGACGGGGGAATTGTTCATGGAAACATATGACTTCCTCCATAGCCTCGACATTTCATACCTGCATGTCTTTGCGTATTCCGAGCGCCCGGATACCCCGGCAATCGAGTTGGATGGGGTAGTGCCGGTGGAAGAACGGAGAAAGCGCAGCAAGATGCTCAGGAGCCTGTCATCCAAAAAAAGGAGGGCTTTCTACGAGTCCCAGATCGGTTCGCAGCGCACGGTCCTTTTTGAAGGGGAGAACAAGGAAGGGTATATACACGGGTTTACCGAAAATTACGTAAAGGTGAAAACCCCCTGGGATCCTTCCCTTGTCAATACCATGCACCGGGTACAGCTCGAGGGCATCGATGGGGATGGGCTGGTCCGATTCCGCACGTGCGAAACGGTGGAAAGGGCATAAAAAAACCCGGCGGGAAGCCAGGTTGTCAAAGGGAGCCTTAAGGGTTTCAGATCCGGATACCCACGGGCAACATTTCTTTATACTGCCGGTTGTTCCTTAGAAAACCTGCAATCTGAGGGCTCGTCGGCACAACTCTCAGGTTCTGGTCCTGAATGTGATTCAATACTGCTTTGATAAAATCCTCCTTGAACCCTTCTTTTGTTATCTCCTGAGGAATTACCAGTTTTGTAAGGAACACCTTGCGTTCCTGAGAGGCGTACTCAATTTTGGCCAGGTGCCCATCTACCCGGGCTTCAAATTGGCGCAAAAAACTGTTGTCCACAATAGCCAGATCACTCATATAGTTTGATTTAGTTTTGGTTTCAGATAAAAAATCACGAACTATGTATTCGTGTTTCGGGTATTCCTAAACTGCTGTTCGAGGATTTGGGAAGCATAAAATCAGTCAGCAGGTAAAAGTACTAAATAAAATGCTAAAAACCTAAGGGATAGCAGGTTTTGAGCACTTCTCAGATGGAAAAAATCCATGTGTATTTCGTGCCGGGGCTGGCGGCGAGTCCGAAAATCTTTGAGTATATCGACCTTTTCGAACTCCACTACCTGGACTGGTTCGTCCCGGCCCCGGAAACAACCCTTGCCGGATATGCGCGCCTGATGGCCGAAAAAGTAGTGCACAAGGCCCCGGTACTGGTCGGGGTCTCCTTTGGGGGCATGCTCGTACAGGAAATGGCGCATTTTCTCCAACCCCGGAAGGTGATCGTCATCTCCAGCATCAAATGCCGGCAAGAAATGCCTAGGAGGTTGCTTTTGGCCCGATATACCAGCCTGCATAAATTACTCCCAACCGGTATCATAAACAACCTGGAAGTCCTCTCGCGTTTTGCCTTTGGGGATGTGGTGCGCAAGAGGCTCAAGCTATACGAGCGGTACCTCGGTATCCGGGAAAAGGAATACCTGGACTGGGCCCTGGACGCCATCGTGCGCTGGGACCGGGAATCTCCGGTACCCGGGCTGGTGCACATCCACGGGGACCAGGACGCCGTTTTCCCGATGAGCCACCTCGGGCCCTGCCTTTGCGTGGAAGGGGGTACGCACACCATGATTATACATCGCTATAAATGGTTTAATGAGCGATTGCCTGCAATAATATTGGAAGAAGCAGGTTCTATTTAATACCTTTGAAGGGTAATCTTAAGTACATTCCCATGCAAGTATTGAAAAAAGGCCTCATGTATCTGGGTGCGCTGGTAGTCTTCAGCACCCTTGTGTTTGCAGTACAGCAGGGGGTAAGCGCTGAGCCGGAAGCTGGCGAGTCCGGGCCTTCGGCTGAAGCTGATAAAAATGTAGACCCCGGATACCGGATATCTGCAATCGCGATTCCGGAAGACCTGAATTTCGCAGGGGAACCCGTTCCCCAGGACGATCCTGAAGTGATGGAACGCATCGACAGGGAATTTCTGGTCAACACCTACTGGCAGTCCAATGCCCTGCTGCTGATGAAACGGGCGAACAAGTATTTCCCGATCATAGAGCCCATCCTCGCCAAAAACGGCATCCCCGAAGACTTCAAATACCTGGCTGTGGCGGAGAGCGGCCTGCAAAATGTCGTTTCCCCGGCAGGTGCGAGGGGGTTCTGGCAGATTATGGCAGCTACCGGGAAGGAATACGGCCTGGAGATCAACGACAATGTCGACGAGCGCTACCATCTTGAGAAAGCCACCCAGGTGGCCTGTGATTACCTGAACAAGTACAGGCAGAAATACGGCAGCTGGACCCTGGCCGCTGCCGCCTACAATGCAGGGACAGGCACGATTGACCGCTATCTGGAAATTCAAAAGGCCAGCGGGTATTACGACCTGCTCCTTGGAGAAGAAACCGGTCGCTACGTCTTTCGCATCATGGCCATAAAGGAAATCCTATCGGACCCCGAGAAATACGGTTTCCGGATAGGGGAAGAGGATTTCTACCAGAATGTCCCGACCTTCCAGGTAGAGGTGGATACGGCGGTGAGCAGTTTTGCGGACTTTGCCCAGAACTACGGGATCAGCTATAAAATCCTGAAACGGCACAACCCCTGGCTCAGGGAGCCCCACCTTAACAACGCCTCGCGCAAGACCTACCAGATTTCCATCCCGATGAA
The DNA here is from genome assembly GCA_964624565.1 of uncultured Robiginitalea sp. Taxonomy (GTDB): domain Bacteria; phylum Bacteroidota; class Bacteroidia; order Flavobacteriales; family Flavobacteriaceae; genus Robiginitalea. The sequence continues at coordinate 1,823 of CAZUZE010000163.1, read as the reverse complement.
GGGCTATTATAAGGTCGGACCCTAGTCCTTTCGGGGGCCGCGTCCCAATGACCTGGGCAAGCTTTATCAGCAACAGCACCCTTTTCCTAAATGGAGGAATTTTTGCGAAACCCCTGGACCATTACCCTGTCCCTTACCGGCTTTGTATTTCTGCTGGCCGGATGGCTCTTGGCCAGGTACCCCCCTAAATCGATAAACTGGCTTTACGGATACCGCACCCGACGCTCCATGGGTAGTCAGGAGCGCTGGGATTTCGCACAGAAAGCTGCAGGCAGGGAAATGGTTCGAAGCGGGGCTGCCCTTTTCGTCCTGGGTTTCGGCGGACCCTGGCTTCCCTTCGACCCCTGGGTCACAGCCGGGTTCGCGTTAGTGGCGGTCATTGTTTTTGCCATCCTGCCTGTTTTGCGGGTGGAAGCAGCCCTTAAAAAAACCTTTGGAGCCGATAAATAGTGTTACAGGCCGGGATCCCACCGGGTCTGAATCGAAAAGCAGCGCGAGGGCACTATGAAACTATCCCCTGGCTATGTCCTTCCTGAGGTTCCGCGAAAAGCATTCTGGTTGTCGCTAAAAGCGGGGTTGTGGGAGGAAGGCCTTCAGACGCCTGAAAGCGTATGGACTGAATGGAAGGTGCAGTGATGGATATTAAATTTGATTAAGGGGCGGGGGGATAGCCCCCTCTAAAAGCGAAACTCCCGAACCTGTCCCTGCAGGCCCGATCGACGGGATTCCCCTAGATCTTTTTCAGTTGCTGCTGCATCAGTTTTATCTGCTCGCCCAGCATGTTGTTTTTGTCCAGCTTCTTGGCTTCCTGCAGCAGGTTGGTCGCTTCGCGCTTGCGGCGTTTCTGCATGGCAATCCCGGCCAGGCTGAGTTTGGCCATCGCCACGTCGTAGTCCATATTCAGCCCAAGCTTAAGTGCCTTCCGAAAGTACTTTTCCGCCTGGGTCAGGTTTTTCTGGGAGTAGATGATGCCGTGCAGGTAGTTGTAGTAGCCCTGCTGTTTGGTCGTTAGGGCCGCTTCGGGGTTCTTGATTTTGCTCAGCCATTTTTCAGTCCCCTCCAGGTCCTGTTTCCGCATCCTCAAAAAAGAGAGGAGGATCAGTTCATTGCGGAAGTAGAGGAAGACAAATATAAGGGAGAGCAGGATCAGGAAAATGCCATTGCCGATTTCCCCCTGGGTGAATTGATACCCGGCCAGGGCGATGATCAGAAAGGCAAGGACCAGTTTGATATTTTTATTGAACATGTTTGTGAGCTATTAATCGGTATGTAACATTTGATTGTACCGCGGTGGGTATTTCAACATCCCCCAGCTGGGCGGAAGTGGAGATTCCTTCGATCTGGCTTTCAACGCTCATATTCCGCAAAAAGCCCGTTTTGAGGTCGGCAGTGATGGCGGTCTGCTGTTCCCCCTCCAGCCGCATGCTATTGGCTGCCTCGTCCGTATTCATCACAACCTGGGCCTTCCCGCTGATAAAGGCGTTTTCGGCACTGAGGCTGTCAAGGGTCCAGGTGTTGCGGGCTTCCAGCTTTCCGGTGAACTCGTTGGACCAGTGATCCCCCCTGCTGACAGGGCCACGGGGGTAGAAATAGGTCATTTGCTGATAGCTTTCCACCAGGGCTTCGGAACCGTATTGCTGTTCCAGGGATTTTTTCAGTACCGTCCTGGAGAAACCCTCCGGGATCCCCGACTGCTCCAGCACCTTTGCCACCAGCTGGTCCCCCCCGTCTACTTCAAGGATCTCCCCCTGTTTGCTGAGGGTCATGCGCACCGGAATATTGAGCAGGGCAAGCACTCCGGCTAAGGTGAGAATAATGGAAAC
>CAZUZE010000162.1:0-5605 GCA_964624565.1 uncultured Robiginitalea sp. | reverse complement strand
GTCAAAAGGCGGGAGCACGCGCTGCAGGGCGCTCACCTTCCTGGCGAGTTGCGCCCTTGCCTTTGGGCCCTCGGTGAGGTTATTCACGAACCCGAGGGTCAGGCCGGCCACCAGGGTGATGGTGAAACGGACCACTACCATATTCACGAGTGTCGATTCTTTCTTTTTCATTCTTACAAGATTTTGGCCTTTATCCTCGACCCGAAGCGTCGCGGCTTGAAATAGCTGTTGATCAGGGGTACAAAGGCATTCATGATCAGGATGGCGAAGGAAATGCCCTCCGGGTAGGATCCGAAAAGGCGGATTACCACAGTAATGACCCCGATCCCCAGGGCAAAAATCACCATCCCCTTTTTCGTCACAGGGCTTGTCACCAGGTCGGTGGCCATGTAGAAGGCGCCCAGGATGGCTCCTCCCGATAGCAGGTGGATCAGCGGATTGGCGTAGTGCTCAGGATCGGCCCACCAGAAGATACCGGTCATCGCCCCTATGGTGAGGAGAACGGTTACCGGGATATGCCAGGAAATGACCTTCCGGCCGATGAGGAAGGCCCCGCCCAGGATCAGTGCCAGGGCGGACATTTCGCCCAGGGATCCGGAGGTGATGCCCAGGAGCATGTCCCTGACAGGGGGCAGGGCCGGGCCGATGGACGACATGGTCTCGCCGAACTGCACCCCTTCTTTGATGAGCCCGAGGGTGGTGGCACCTGTAACGGCATCCACGAGGGAGGCATTGTTTTCCACAGCCGTTGGCCAGAGGGTCATCTGCACCGGGAAAGAGACCAGCAGGAAGACCCTGCCTACCAGGGCCGGGTTGAAGATGTTGTAGCCCAGGCCCCCAAATGACAGTTTTGCCACCCCAATGGCGACCAGGCTCCCGACGACCACCATCCACACAGGAATGCCCGCGGGGAGGTTAAAGGCCAGCAGGATCCCCGTGATCAGGGCGGAGCCATCGGCAATGGTGACATCGGTTTTCAGCAGGTACCTCTGGATGAGGTACTCAAAAAGGAGGCAGGATGCGACCGCGGCCACGGTGACTATCAGGGCATTGAGTCCAAAGACGTACAGGGAAACGAGGAAGGCCGGCAGCAGGGCGATGACCACGTCGTACATCAGTTTTTTGGAGGTTCGCTCCGAATGCACATGGGGCGAGGCGGATACGATGATTGGCTGGTCGCTCATAGCTACCCTTTATTCGTTTCGAGTTCCCTGGTTATGGTTTTCCCAAATCGTATGTAATCCAGGAGGGGGCGGTTGGCGGGACAGACATAGCTGCAGGAGCCGCATTCGATGCACGTCAGGATATCCTCGCGGGCGGCTTTTTCGTAAAGCCCTTTTTCCGTCAGGTTCATCAGCAAGTGGGGCTCCAGGCCCATAGGGCACACATCCACGCATTCCCCGCACCGGATACAGTTCCCGGCAGGCCCCCGGCTCGCTTCGTCCCCCGGGATCACCAGGATCCCCGAAGTCCCCTTGGTCACAGGAACATCTGTGCTTTTCAGGGCTTTGCCCATCATGGGGCCGCCGCTGACGATTTTGCGGGTGTCCTCAGGGACGCCCCCCACTGCCTCGAGCAGGTCCGTGATCGGGGTTCCGATCCGCACCCAGAAATTTGACGGGTTTTCCAGTTTTTTGCCCGTGACGGTTACCACGCGCTCCATAAGCGGCCTGTTGTGTTGCACCGCCTGGTAGATGGCAAAGACGGTCCCCACGTTGTGCACGACGACCCCCACGTCCAGGGGCAGGCCGTTTTTGGGAACCTCCCGGCCCAAGAGGGCCCGCACGAGTTGTTTTTCACCTCCCTGGGGGTATTTGACCTTCAGGGCGGCTATCTGTATGCCCGGCGTATCACGGCACAGGGCCCTGAAGCGCTCAATGGCATCCCTTTTGTTGTTTTCGATCCCGATGATGGCCCTGTCGACCTTCAGGGCGTGCATCAGGATGCGGATGCCGACCAGGATTTCTTCTGCTTTTTCAAGCATCAGCCTGTGGTCCGCCGTCAGGTAGGGTTCGCATTCCACCCCGTTGAGGATCAGGCAGTCCAGTGTTTTGCCTTCCTTTATGCTCAGCTTGACGTGGGAGGGAAAGGTGGCCCCCCCCAGGCCCACGATCCCGAACTCGGAGATGCGCCTGAGGATTTCGGAGGGCTCCATGGTGATCTCCCGCTTCAGCGGCAAATCGGCTTCCTGTAAATTGGATTCGTCCTTTGGGTCCGTGCGGATGACGATACACTGTTTTTTATAGCCCCGGGTGTCGATGATCTTGTCCAGTTTGGTAACGGTGCCCGCCACAGGGGAATGGATGTTGGAAGAGACAAAACCCCCCGACCTGGCGATCACCTGCCCGATCTGTACCTTGTCTTTTTGTGCGACCACAATTTCGGCCGGGATCCCGATATGCTGGGCGATAGGGACATAGACCACTTTGGGGACCGGCAGTCTTTTGATCGGCCTGGTGGCGGTCAGTTTATTCTCCGGAGGATGCACACCTCCTTTCGGGAAGGTCCTAAGCATTGGGCTGCGGTTTAACCGGTTCGACTACAACGGCGACATCCGTGTCCGTTTTTTTTGGTTTTCGGGGCGGAAAATTCGTTTCGATAATGGAATGGGTTGGGCACACATCGACGCATTTCCTGCACAGGGTACACACTTCCGGGTCGATATAGGCCAGGTTATTCTCCATGGAAATGGCGTCTTTCGGGCAAATGTCCGCGCATTTGGAACAACCGATACAGGCCACGGAACAGGCTTTTTTGGCAATTCCGCCCTTCTCTTCGTTCAGGCAGCCCACAAAGATTTTCAAATCCCGTTTGTGTTTCGGGCGCATCTCGATGATGTTTCGCGGACAGGCATCCACGCACATCCCGCAGGAGGTGCATTTATCGGTGATCACGACCGGGAGGCCGGTGGCCTCGTCCATGTACATGGCGTCAAATTTGCAGACTTCAACGCAGTCCCCGTCCCCCAGGCACCCGTACTGGCAATCCGTCTCGCCGCTGTAGATCAGGGCGGAGATGGCGCAGGACCGCGGCCCCTGGTACTCGCTCGTTTTGGGCCGCACCTCGCAGCTGCCCTGACAGCGAATCACGGCAACTGTCGGATCTTTTTCGGCTACCTTTTTTCCGAGGGCTTCGGATACCAGTTGCATGGTTGCGTTGCCCCCCACAGGGCAGAACAGGGCAGAAATATCCTCGGTGGCCACCAGTTTTTCAGCAAAGGACCGGCAGCCCGGCGATCCGCAGCCCGCGCAATTTGCCCCGGGCAACAGCTCCTCCACGGCGTCGATCAACGGGTCTTCATAGACGTAGAACTTTTTGGACACCACGTAGAGGACCAGAGCGGCCACGGCTCCCAGGAGGGCCAGTAAAATCACGCTGCTAAGGATGGAATCTGCCATGATTTTTCAAATGCGCTGAATGGAAATGTCAAAGGTCTTCCTGAAATACCCCGAAAGCCCGCGGATGATCAGGTAATAGGGGATGAGCACCAGGAGGGAGAGCACCCCCGCCACCCATTCCGGCAACCAGAGGGAGGCGGTGACCAGGGTCAGGATCATCAGCACAAAGGGAAACACGTAGGCCCAGAATACAGCCCGGTGCCCCGCATGCTTTGCCAGGACCACCTCTACAGGGTCGTTCAGTTTAAACTGCCCCCCTGAATCCCGCACTTCAACCTCCTTGGAGGCCGAATCCGAAACCGCGCAGGCCCCTCTGGCCTGGCAGGATTCGCAATGCACGTTGTTGTCCAGGGATACGATGACAGTCCCCCGCCGGATCCTGGAAACCACCCCGGAGTGTATATAAACACGTTCATCCGTCGACACTGAACCCATGACCTTTGCTGGTTATCCATTCAATTTACAGGTGAAACTAAGGCATTTGTTCCGGGAAATTCATGACATATATCAGATGTTTGCCATTTCGCATGACTTTAATCATATCCGGGGGGATGCCGATATCTCATTGTTCCTGAGGAGTATAAAGTCCGATTGGAGCGGATACCCCCGGAATTTCAGGGATGCCAGGGGGAGGGAGATACCTGCCCCGGGCCGGTTAGGGACCTTCCGGATTTTCCGTATCTTCCGGGACCAAACACTGTTTACCTATGAAGAAGACTATCCTCACAGGCCTGCTGGCCGTTGCTTTCGGGTGCGGTGCACCCCAGAAGGATGCCGAAGTGCTCCGGTGGGAGGAACAGGCCTCCCGGGTTACCATACTCCGGGATGACTTCGGGGTTCCCCATATCTATGGCAAGTCGGATGCCGACGCCGTATTTGGGCTGCTCTACGCCCAGTGCGAGGATGACTTCAACAGGGTGGAACAGAACTATATCTGGGCTATCGGGCGCCTGGCCGAACTCGAAGGGGAAGAAGCCCTGTACAGCGACCTCAGGGCACGCCTGTTTATGACGCGTCAGGAAGCGATTGACGCCTATGAAAACAGTCCGCCCTGGCTGAAAAAGCTCTGCGACGCCTTTGCGGACGGGATCAATTACTACCTGCATACGCATCCGGAAGTCACCCCAAAGCTCCTGGACCATTTCGAACCCTGGATGCCCATGTATTTCAGCGAGGGTTCCATTGGAGGGGATATTGAACGGATCAGTACCCGCAAGTTGAAGGCGTATTACGAGGAAGGCATTTCCTTCCCGGAGTCCGAGGCCCTTGAGCTGGAAAAAAAGGAAGCAGAACTGGAACCGCAGGGATCCAATGGGATCGCGGTGTCGGGGGCCCTTACGGCGTCCGGGAACGCCATGCTCCTGATCAACCCCCATACTTCTTTCTATTTCCGGGGCGAGGTCCATATGGTAAGCGAAGAAGGCCTGAATGCCTATGGGGCGGTTACCTGGGGACAGTTTTTTATCTACCAGGGGTTTAATGAAAAAACGGGGTGGATGCATACCTCCACCTACACGGATGTAATGGACGAGTTCGTCGAAACGATTACAGAAGTGGAGGGAACGCCCCACTACCAGTACGGGGAGGAACTGAGGCCGGTGCGCACCTCGGAAATCACCCTATCCTATGCCGTTGGGGACAGCCTTGTACAACGCACGTTCCCGGCCTACCATACCCACCACGGGCCGATTACCCACCAGTACGGGGGGAAACCGGTTGCCTCCGCCATGATGTGGGACCCGGTGCACGCCCTGGAACAGTCCTTTATCAGGACCAAACAGGACTCCTACAGGGGATTCAGGGAAATGATGGATATCAGGACAAATTCCTCCAACAATACGGTCTATGCGGATGCCGACGGCACAATTGCCTATTTCCACGGCAACTTCATCCCTAAACGCGATACGCTCTTTAACTACCTCCTGCCTGTTGACGGCAGCGACCCGCGGACGGACTGGAAGGGGCTGCACACGGTGGATGAGAGTATATTGGTGCGCAACCCGCCCAATGGCTGGATACAGAACTGCAATTCCACGCCCTATACGGCCGCCCTGGAATACAGCCCGAAGCGCGGGGCGTACCCGGCATATATGTCTGCAGACCGGGAAAATTTCAGGGGGATCCACGCCATCGACCTTTTAAGGGACGCTTCTAACCTCACCCTGGATGCGCTTATCGAACTGGCCTATGATCCGCGCCTTCCTGCT
>CAZUZE010000161.1:0-5606 GCA_964624565.1 uncultured Robiginitalea sp. | reverse complement strand
TGTCTCCCCGTTTTTCTCCAGGGTAAAGTTCAGGTTCCCCAGGTCCGCAAACCGTTCCTTGGGCACCCATTTCCCGATTACGGCAGCACCGTCGAACCCTTTGGCTTTTTCCCATGGCAGGCCTTTTGACTTCAGTGCATCCTGCAGGTCGCGGGCCGTGAAATCGATCCCTAGGGAAACCTCATCATAGTACCGGGGGGCAAACGCCTCGCTGATGTGTTTTCCGACCTTTTTGATCCTGATGAGCACTTCCACCTCGTAATGGATGCAACTTGAGAATTCGGGTATGAAGAAATCCTGCTCCTTCGGAAGGATGGCCGAATCCGGTTTCATAAAAAGGACCGGGGCATCCGGGCGGCTGTTGCGGAGTTCCTCTATATGTTCCGCGTAATTGCGGCCGGCACAAATAAGTTTCATCAGATAGTTCTTTTGAAATTCCCGAATCGCAGCGGGGATCCTATAATTTGGAATTCAGGGCAGCGAGCCTGATCTGGGTCAACACTTTTTTCGTATATCTCGGGAAGTCGGCATTGAGCAGCCATCCGAAATAGCCCGGTTCGGCTTCCAGGACCTCTGTCACGGCCCGTCCCTTATGCTTCCCAAAACCAAATACCGGCACTCCGGACTCGTCTTTTCGGATAAACCCGGCAAAATCGACGAATTCAGAATGGGTCGAAAAGGCCGCCAGCGACTTTACATCATTTTCGAGTTCCGGATAGCGCTCCAGCTGGGCCAGCAGGACCTCATACGTAGCCTGGGTATCCGCCACCGCGCTGTGCGCATCGGTCAGGGTCTTGCCGCAGTAGAACTGGTACGCCGCCTCCAGGGTGCGCTTTTCCATCTTGTGGAATATGGTCTGCACGTCCACGGCCACCGTATTCTTCATTTCAAAATCCAGGTCTGCCCGGAGCAGTTCCTCTGCGAGCAGGGGGATGTCAAACCGGTTTGAATTAAACCCCGCCAGGTCACACCCCTGAATGATCTGCTGGATTTCCCTGGAACGTTCCCTGAATGTGGGCTCCGAGGCCACCTGCTCATCCGTGATCCCGTGTATGGCAGTCGCTTCTGGCGGAATCGGCATTTCCGGGTTGATCAGCCAGCTCCTGCTCTCCGTATTCCCGTTAGGGTACACCTTCAGTACGGCCATCTCGACAATGCGATCCGTGGCCACGTTCGTCCCGGTAGTCTCAAGGTCAAAAAAACAGATCGGCCGGCTTATATTCAATTTCATTCCCGTTCGGGGTTTAAATGGGGGTTCAGATTTCCCGGTTTACGTCCCAGGCTTCGAGGTAATCGGCAACGGACTTGACAAACATGCCGCCGAGGGCCCCGTTGACGACCCTGTGGTCGTAACTGTGGGAGAGGAACATCTTGGAGCGGATGCCTATAAAATCCCCTGCGGGTGTTTCGATGACAGAAGGCACCTTCCGGATGGCCCCCAGGGCCAGGATCCCCACCTGGGGCTGGTTGATAATCGGGGTGCCAAACACACTGCCGAAGGTACCCACATTGGTTACTGTATAGGTCCCGTCCTGGATCTCATCCGGCTTCAGGGCGTTATTGCGCGCCCTGTCGGCCAGGTCGTTCACCGCCTTGGCCATCCCGACCAGGTTGAGCTGGTCGGCATTTTTGATCACCGGGACAATCAGGTTTCCGTCACCCAGGGCGGCCGCCATGCCCAAATTGATGTTTTTTCGCTTGATGATGGTATCCCCGTCCACGGCGATATTCATCATAGGGTATTTCTTCAGGGCAATGGCCACGGCTTCCATGAAGATAGGAGTGAAGGTGAGCTTCTCCCCCTCCCGCTTCTGGAAGGCGTCCTTTACCTTCTCCCGCCATTCGACCACACGGGTGACATCGACTTCCACAAAACTCTGGACATGTGCGGAGGTGGATACACTCTCCGCCATGTGCTTGGCAATCAGTTTGCCCATCCGGGTCATCGGGATCCTTTCATCTCCCTTCCCGGCGGCCACCGGCGCTTTTGCGGCAGCGGGCTGGGGTGGTGGCGCAGCCTCCTGGGCTTCGGCAGTGGGCTCAGGCCCTTTGGGCTTCGGTGCCGAAGGTTGTTTCCTGCTGGCGATATAGGCCAGCATGTCGTCCTTGGTCAGGCGCCCCCCGGCTCCGGAACCCGGGATCGCATCCAGCTCCTCCTGCCCGATCCCCTCTTCCCGGGCCATATTGCGGACGAGCGGCGAGTAAAAACGTTCCGAATCCGAAGAGGTCCCGGCAACGGGTGCCGGAGAGGCCGTTTCCCGGGCGCTGACCACGGTCTGTATGACCTCGGGAACAGCCCTTGGGGCCGGCGCTGCTTCAGGTTCGGATTCCACAGCCGGCGCCCCGGAGGTGTTTTCCCCGGTGCCTGACAGCTGGATAATGGCCACCGTCTGTCCCACTTTAATCACATCATCCACTTCAAAGCACTTTTCCAGAAGCACCCCTTCCACCTCGCTGGGGACCTCCGAATCCACCTTGTCGGTGGCGATCTCAAACACGGCTTCATCGGCTTCAATGGGATCCCCGACTTCCTTGAGCCAGGAGGTCAGTGTCGCCTCGGCCACACTTTCCCCCATCTGTGGTAATTTCAGTTCAAACTTTGACATATTCGTACCCGGATACCTTTATAAAGGATAATTTTTGCAAAAATAATAAAACTACCCCCATTTTGTTGATATATTTTCTGTTCGTTATCCCCTTAAAGATCCTTCAAACGGGATGCGCTGTACGATGGACCTGCCCAGCGTAACTTCATCGGCATACTCGAGCTCATCGCCCACGGGAATTCCCCGGGCAATGGTGGAGAGCTTCAGGGGGATGCCTTCGAGCTGGCGGTAAATATAAAAATTTGTAGTGTCCCCCGCCATGGTCGCGCTCAGGGCGAAGATCAGCTCCCGGATTTCCCCCTGCTTTACTTTGGCCACCAGGGAACCTATGGTGAGGTCGTGCGGACCCATGCCCTCCATGGGCGAGATTTTACCCCCGAGGACATGGTACAGGCCCCGGTAATGGCCCGTGCCTTCAATGGCCATCACATCCCGGATGTCTTCCACGACGCACACCGTTGTCCGGTCCCGTTTTGGACTGCTGCAAATCTCGCAGAGCTCCGAATCCGAAATGTTGTGGCATTCCCTGCATCGGCGTATCCCCGTTCGGAATTCCTTCAACGCCCCGGAAAGGGACTCGGTTTGTGCCTCGGGCTGGCGGAGCAGGTGCAGGACGAGCCTCAGGGCGGTCCGCTTGCCGATTCCGGGCAGGTGGGCCATTTCCGAGACGGCGTTTTCCAGTAGTTTGGACGAGAATTCCACGGGTATAAAATTACGTATCTATTTTAAGTTTTGTACTTTGGCCCCAAAATAAAATACCCCGCGGGAGGGCGGCTCCGCCTGAGGCAAACCATCCCCAAAACCCCCGTCCCTGCGACAGCTATGACTCCGACGTATATCTTACTTCTGATCGGCGCCTATTTCCTGCTGCTCCTGCTTATCTCCTATTTTACAGGAAAAAACGATTCGAACGAGGACTTCTTCCGTGCCGGCAAATCGGCCCCCTGGTTCCTGGTATCCTTCGGGATGATCGGGGCATCCCTCTCGGGCGTGACCTTTATTTCGGTCCCGGGAAGCGTTGCGGCTACATCCTTTTCGTATATGCAGGTTGTCTTCGGGTACCTTGCGGGGTACATGGTCATCGCCTTTGTACTGCTTCCGATATACTACCGGATGAACGTAACCTCCATCTATGAGTACCTGGAGGAACGCTTCGGGTGGCACAGTTACAAACTCGGGGCCCTTTCCTTTTTTGTCTCACGGGTGCTGGGTGCCTCCTTCCGACTGTTCCTGGTGGCCATCGTCCTGCAGCAATTCGTATTTGACGCCTGGGGCGTCCCTTTTGAACTCACCGTCGTCCTTTCCATTGTCCTGATCTGGGTATACACCTTCCGGGGCGGGATAAAGACCATCGTCTGGACCGATACGCTGCAGACCCTTTTCATGCTCTGCTCCGTGGGCCTTTCCATTTACTTTATCAATCAGAGGCTCGGTTGGGGTCTGCAGGATTTCCTGGGCTCGGAGGAGCTGAAGCAGTACAGCAAAATTTGGTTTACCGGGGACTGGGCAGACCGGAACCACCTGGTCAAATCATTCCTGGGCGGGATGTTTATCACTATTTGCATGACCGGTCTCGACCAGGATATGATGCAGAAAAACCTCACCTGCCGGAGCCTTAAAGAGGCCAGGAAAAACATGATCTCTTTCAGCCTCGTGCTGGTGGTCGTGAATTTTGTTTTCCTCCTCCTCGGCGCCCTCCTCTTCATCTATTCAGATGCCTTTGACATCGGCGTACCCCAGATGGACGGCAGCAGCAGGACCGACCTGCTTTTCCCTGAAATCGCCCTTAACAGCGGCCTGGGGGTAACCGTGGCGGCCACCTTTATGCTTGGGTTGATCGCCGCCGCCTACAGCAGTGCCGACAGTGCCCTGACCTCCCTGACCACTTCCTTTTGCATCGACTTTCTGGGGATGGAGCGGCTTCCGGAAGCCCGCAGGAAGCTTCTCCGAAAGCGAACGCATATCGGGATGAGCCTGTTGCTGATCGCCGTGGTCATCCTCTTCAAATACGTCCTGGACCGGAATGTCATCGACGGACTGCTGACAGTTGCCACCTACACCTACGGCCCCCTGCTCGGTTTGTTCTCCTTTGGGATCCTGACTTCCCACGGCCTGAAGGACGAGCTGGTCTGGGCGGTCGCTGCGGGTGTGATCCTGATCATCGTGGGGATCGCCAACATCCCGGCCGGGTGGCTGGGGGGGTACCAGATTGGATATGAACTCCTGCCCCTTAACGGCCTGCTGACCTTTCTGGGGCTCTGGCTGATCCGCAAACCCCGGGCTCAGGGCACATCCTCAAAATAAGTCCGCATCGACAGCATCACCAGGGTGCAGGCGACCTCCACTTCAATACCGGCGTCCCTGAGCAGGCTGTAGAACTCCGGGTTTTCAGTCCCGGGATTGAAAATGACGCGGGTTGGCCGCATCTTCAGGATAGCTTCATAAAAGGGCCTTTGGCGCGAAGGCCTCATATAAAGTGTGAGGGTATGGACCTGTTCAATCCCTTTCAGGGAAGTTTGTATTTGCACCCCTTTGACCCTTCCGGGACGAAGGCCGAAGGCAAGGGTAGGAAACCCCTGATCCACAAGGCGTTCTATAGCAATATAACTGTATCGGCTCGGGTTTGGGGAAGCTCCGAAAACCAGGGTGTTCTTCATGGCCTGTTAAATAGTGTTAAGCGGTGTAACGAAGCAATTGCTTTTCCGTCTTTATCATAACAGGGCAAAGATACATATCATTGTTCGGGCCATGTTCTTTAGTTAATGGTTAGTGTTTAGTAGGGCCAGTCAGTGATAGAAACCCCGTCGAAATCCGATACCGGAACGACGGGGTTTTGTTTTTTGCTCACCGGTTCCGGGTGCTGCTCTCACGGCCGGTTCCGGATGGCTGTGTAACATTTCTTTCCCGACTTCGTCTTCAAAGTATCATCGATCAATCAATCAACAAAACGAACAGTTATGAAAACCCTTTTCCTGCTGATGGGCTGTCTTTTCTATGCCC
>CAZUZE010000160.1:0-5626 GCA_964624565.1 uncultured Robiginitalea sp. | reverse complement strand
GCCGTGTTGTCGTCCGGGATCCGGTCGATGAGCTTGTTATACGGGTCGATCCCGGCCTTTTCGGGTGTGCCCTTTACCCGGATGGTGATGGTCGATTCCCCCGGGCGGATGCGGTGCTTCTTCAGGTAGAGCGGGTTGACCCGGGTGCGCCCGTTTTCATCCACGTCCTCTGCGGCAAATACCCCGATGTCGATATAATCGCCCTCGTATTGGGCATCGGTCTCCTTGCCGGTTTCATCCGCATACAGTTTCTGGGAGCGGATCTTCAGGGTGAGCTCGTATTCTTCTTCCCCGACTTTCTTCACCTCAACGGCTTCAGCCCGGTTGTCATAAAGGGTAATCCGGTTCCAGGTGTCCTCCAGGTAGTACTGCAGGCTGTCCGGGGTGGCGTCTTTCAGGTGCCGGTAAAGGTCCGTGCTCCCAGGAAAGGGCGGCTCCAGTTTCAGCCCGAATTCCGCATTGAATTTATACAGGGCCGAATCCATGGCCTGCTCCCCGATGAGGTCCCGGAGCCCGTAGAGGATCAGGCTGCCCTTGTTGTACCACTGGTAGGGCCGGTTGCAGTTCACAAACACATTCTCCTTTTTGCTCTCGTTGGAACGCCCCCGGAGGTAATCGTCCAGCTCGTCCTTTAAAAATCGCTTCATGTTATCCTTGCCATACCGGCGTTCGGAGAGGATCAGGGCGGAGAACTCGGCCAGGGCCTCTGAGGTGAGGTTGGAGCCCCGCGTATTGTTCGGGGTGATCTGGTGGCCCCACCACTGGTGTGCCAGTTCGTGGGCCGTCACATAATACACGTAGTCGAAGTCGTTGGGGTCCGAGAAATCCGCTACCCACCCGAAGCTCTCCGAAAACGGCACCGTGTTGGGGAACGACTGTGCAAAGCCGGCGTAGCGCGGGAATTCCAGAAGGCGCATCTGCCGGAACTGGAAGTCGCCGTAGGTCTCGGAGAAATAGGTCAGCCCATCCTTGTACGACTGCAGGAAGCGGTCCAGGTTGTAGGTGTGTTCCGGGTGGTGGAAAATCTCGATTGCCACTTTCTTTCCATCCGGCAACCGGGCCTCGTCCCGGAGCACATCGTACTCGGCAGATACAAAGGTGAAGAAGCACTGGATGGGGGTATCCTGTATGTAGTGGAAGTACCGGCGTCCATCCTCCACCCATTCTTTCTGCAGGTAGCCCGGGGCAACCGCAATCTGGGAAGGCACGGTGCTGACCACCGCTTCAAACTGGATAAAATCGGCATCATCCACAAAAAGCAGGGTACGGCGCCCTTTGGGGTCGTCGTGCGGGGGCAGGTCTTCCGGTTTTTCCGGCAGCCCGTACTTCCTGCGGTCCTCATCCGAGGAAAGCTCAGCGCCCGGTTCATATCCTATATTGGGGATTCCCCCGCTGAAAAAGGTCCCGTTATAGACCAGCTCCCGACCGTAGCCCGAATTGGGGAACCCGGTGTTGATCGTTTTGCTGATGATGGTCATCTGCAGCGTGTCCCCGGGCATCATGGTCCTGGGCAGGGCGGTAATCCGGTACCATTCCCGTTCCGGGTTTTTGCCGAACACCTGGAATTTGGGCGCCTTGTAGTGCAGCGGGAACCGGTGCTTGAGGGTGTCTCCCTCAAGGACCACCTTAAAATCCGACAGGGACGTGGAGTTGAAATGGATCGAATCGATTGGGGAGTCCGTCTTGTTTACCAGCTCCACATCGGCAGAAAAATAGGCGTTGCGCTCCATGGGATAGAGGTCTGCCTTTATGTTGACCCGCGTGTACTTGGGCTGTGGGATGTCCTCGTATTTTTTGAGCTGTTCCTCATAGGCCACCAGTCGCTGGTCCCCTTCGTCAGGGGTCAGGTAGTTGTTCTTGTAGACGACATTCTGGAAGATGTAGGCCCCTGAGGCCAGGGCGACCAGCAGGAAAACCAGGGCGATTTTCTGCGATTTCCCGAAAAACCGGCTTTTGGCCGTTTTCCAACGGCTCCTCGCGGTGTTTTCGCTCCCCCTGCTGAAAAACACGCTGAAGAACAACACCAGGAAGACGCCCCAGGCCGTCCAGTAGAGGTTGAACCAGAAAAGGGGTTTGCCAAAATGCCCCAGCCCGTTCATGTCGCTCCAGGTATACCCGGGTTTGTAGCTGAAAAAGAACATGTTGAAATTGTAATCCGCGAAGTTCCTCAGGATCAGGATCACCAGCCAGATTCCGATGGCGGCGGCGTGCCCGGCAAACTTGTTGTTCACCACGAGGTGCACGGCAAAAACCAGCATCGTCATCTGCAGGTAATCGGGGAGGGAGATCAGGAAGCTGTCCGTAAAGTAGACGCCGAAGTCGTAGTCGAAATACCCCTTCAGGGTCTGGATCAGGACCCCCACGAGGATCGGCAGGGTCGTCAGGGCCAGGCAGATGACCGCCATCCCGATGAACTTGGAGGCAATGACCACCCAGTCCTTCACCGGAAAGGTATCGTTGATGACCGAATACCCGGTGGCCTTGTCCCTGTGCAGGGCCTCCCCGGTAAAAAAGACGATGATGATAAACACAAAGAGGTTGTAGTCAAACGTCTTGTACTCCATCAAAAAGGAGGTGGATGGGAAATTGGGGACGCTGTAAAGCGTGAACCCGATCCAGAAATCGAGGATCAGGAAGATGAGCCCGCCCAGGAGGATCGACCTGAAGTAGACGTCCTTCAGCACGTTTTTCACTTCAATCCGTGCCAGGGTCTTCAGGCTTGCCCACTGATAGCCCGAAGAAAAACTGGCCACGGGGGAGACCGCCGTCCAGCCGGTTGCCGGTTCGGCTTCTTTTTTGGTTTTTTCGGCCTTGCGGTCCGTTTGGAAGAAGTACCCGAAGCTGAACCTCCAGTAGGCGGCGATAAAGAACACCAAACCGACCGTAAACCAGAGGATGCGGTTCCAGAGCAGGTTCCCTTCCAGAGGGAGGAAAAAGCTGTTCTGTTCAAAAGGGGTGAGGTACCGGGTCTGGAAATCGAAGGAGTTCAGGCCAAAAGGGTCGATCAGCTGGACCAGGTCCTTGTTTTCAATATCCTGGGCGAGGAAATTCGCCAGGAGGTACCCGATGAAAATGATAATCCCGCCAGAATAGATCGAACGGATGTTCCGGGTAAAGACGATCAGGGCAAAAAACAGGGCCCCGGCCAGCCACAGGTTGGGGACCAGCAGGGTAAGCCAGGGCTGGAAGTAATTGACCAGAAGGTTGGGGCCGTACCGCACGGCTTCCGTCCCGAAGGCCGGGCCCAGGAGGCTTCCCAGCCAGATCCCCAGCAGGGCCCCGGAGGAAATGAAGAGCAGGGTCACAAAGGAGCCCCAGAACCGTCCCATAAAATAGCCGGTTTTCGAAATGGGGTAACTGAAGAGGAAGGTGCCGGTCTTGTGCTCCAGGTCCCGGTAAAGGGGCACCCCCATGACCGCGGAGGCGATCAGGATGCCGAATATCGAGATCAGGAGCAGCAGCTCGGCGATCACGATCGGGGCGTTGTGGAATACTTTTTCGGAGGCCGGGGTATTCCCGAAGCCGATCAGCAGCATGCGCACGATGACCAGGATCAGGAAATAGATCCATGTGGCCGGCCGCCGGAAGCGGTACTTGAGCTCGAAGAGGAAAATATCTTTAAACATGGGGGCGTGTTATATGGTGATGGGATCTACTTTCTTTGAAATATAGCTGAAGTACACGTCTTCCAGTTCGGCCGGGACCGGTTCAAACCCATTCCCCGGGGCGGTTTCGCTTTCAACCCGCAGGCTGAGTTTCCCCTCGATCAGTTTGGTGGAAATCACGTTGTACTCCTCCCGGTAGTGGTCCAGGTCGGATTTTTCGATGGCCTTCTGGTAGATCTTGCCGCTTACACTGGCCAGGCCGTCATGCGGCCTGCCCTGCATCAGGACCTCGCCCATGCAAATGATCGCCATATTGGAACAGAGCGTATTGACATCTTCCACGATGTGGGTGGAGAGGATGACAATGGTGTTTTCCCCGATCTCGGAAAGCAGGTTGTAGAAACGGTTCCGCTCCGAGGGATCGAGCCCTGCGGTGGGCTCATCCACGATGATCAGGCTGGGGCTGCCCACCAGTGCCTGCGCAATGCCGAAACGCTGCCGCATCCCCCCGGAATAGGTGCCCAGCGCCTTTTTCCGGTCTTTGTACAGGTTGACCCGGTTGAGGAGGAACCCCACCAGTTCCCTGCGTTCTTTTTTGTTGCCGATCCCCTTCATCTGCGCAATATGGTTCAGCATGGTCTCCGCGTTGATGCGGGGGTACAGCCCAAAATCCTGGGGCAGGTATCCGAGCCGCTCGCGGACGGCCTGTTTGTCGTGAAGCACATCGATCCCATCCAGGTGGATGCTTCCCGAATCTGCGTCCTGCAGGGTGGCAATGGTGCGCATCAGGGTGGATTTGCCCGCCCCGTTGGGGCCGAGCAGCCCGAACATCCCCTGGGGGATGGTCAGGGAAACATCATTGAGGGCCTGCACGCCGTTGGAATAGGTTTTTGAGAGGTTGTTGATAGTGAGTTCCATAAAGTTGACTGGGTTATTTTGATGAAAGGGCGTCGTCAAAACGCGCTGAATGAGTTGGGTTGGCCCCGGGAAGATAAGGAAAAGTTGGATATGCTGCCATGGGTGGTTTAGGCAGCAAAGGATCCTCCCGCCGCCGGCCCTCCTCGCGGTTGGGATTCGCGTTTGCCCCCGGCTGTTGAATCAGGGCCCCGGGCCGGCCAGAGATGCTCAGGGGGTATCCCAGATAAGGCTGGGGAGCAGGTCCGAAGGTTGAAGCAGGGCCCCCGGCATCGTTGCGCGGGTTAAATTTTGCCACGGCAAGGGAAAATTCGACGAAATCCCGTATTTTGGAATACGAAAAATTCAAATCAGGACATTATCATGAAATGGAAAGGAAGCAGGCCAAGCTCGAATGTTGAGGACCGCAGGGGGCAGCCCGGCCCTTCGATGGGTGGCGGCGGCAGGGGCATCAACCCATTGTTTATCATCCCCCTTATCCGGCTCCTGTTTTCCAAGACAGGCCTGATTATCATCGGCATCCTGTTGATCCTGGGATTTGTCACGGGGATCAACCCGTTGAGCTTTATCACCGGTGGCGGCAGCCCGGCACAAAGCTCAGCCCCCTATGTGGAAACCGCCGAAGATAAGGAGATGGCCGAATTCAGCAGGAGGGTCCTGGGTAACACGGAGGATGTCTGGAATGAGCTGATAGATAACTACCGGGAGCCGACCCTCGTGCTTTTTAACGGCACCGTCGCTTCCGCCTGCGGGTATGCTTCCAGTGCCACCGGGCCTTTTTACTGTCCCGGAGATGAAAAACTATACCTGGATACCAGCTTTTTTGAGGAGATGGAGCGGAAGATGAACGCCCCGGGGGATTTTGCCCAGGCCTATGTGATTGCGCATGAAGTGGGGCACCACATTCAGAAATTGATGGGGATCACCGACCAGGTGGACCGGCTGCGCGGGCAGCTCTCCAAAAAGGACTTCAATGAGTATTCCGTGCGCCTGGAATTGCAGGCCGATTTCCTGGCCGGCGTTTGGGCGCACCATTCTCAGGAAATGTTCGGGATCCTGGAACCCGGGGATATACAGGAAGCCCTCAATGCGGCCAATGCCATCGG
>CAZUZE010000159.1:0-5687 GCA_964624565.1 uncultured Robiginitalea sp. | reverse complement strand
GGATGACGGAATATTTCCTACAGTGCCCGTATTGCTGGGAATCCGTATCCATCCTTGTGGACACCTCCTGCCCGCAGCAAACCTATGTGGAGGACTGCGAGGTTTGCTGCAATCCGATCGAATTTTCCATCCGGTGTTCCGGGGGTGACATTGAATCCGTCGAGGTACGCCCTCTCGGGCAATAGCCCGGCTACCGGACTTTTTTCACACTACCTTTCGCCCCGGGGCAGGGGTCCCTTCCCTTTCCTGTTCCCTGCAATTTGCGCCGCGTTCCCGAAGTATGCAGGGTCTGTGCAGTCACCCCATATACTTTAGCCACCGTTAACACCAAAGGTCAGACCTGTTTTTGGGGCCCGGCTGGTGCGGCCTTGCCACTGAGCCCCCCAATCAAATCAGTTTTAAACTAAAAACAAGAAAAATGAAAAACCAATTGTTCAGACTTTGGGCCTGCCTGGCCCTGATCCTGGCCGCATCCTGTGAAAAACAGGAGCAGGCCGAAGCTGCACCCGCGGACTATTTTATCACCGGGGACCTATCCTTCCTCACTGAGGAGTTGTCAGGCAAAGGGGGGTCCGGGTGGCCCGCAAACGGGTGCAAGAGTTTTGATGTGAAGATCAAGATGGGATTCCTGGAGGCAGAGACCACACTGACGAACTGCTGTGTGAATTACGTTTGTAATTTCATGGAAGCGAATCGCATCATCGACTTTTTCCTCGGCGACAAGTCTGGGAAAAATCCTACAGAAGTAGAGATTATATCCTCAGAAATTGTTATTTTTAAACACTACGAGATTCGAATCCATCCCGGAACGTATCCGCTCGATGCAAAGTCCGGGAAGCTTAAGGACATTGAATACGAAGTATGGGTTAACCGACCCTAAAACGCACACGTATGGACGGACCGAACCTCAGAAGGGGCATTGCGCTTCTAATGGATTTATTTTTGATTGGCATTGGGTACACGGTACTCGCCAACATGGCCCCGGAGGACTTATTTAGCAGCGCTGCCACCGGGATTCAGGGATCCCTTTCGGTTACCCCGGACTGGTATCTTCTGGTAAGTGCAGCCTACTTTTTGGGATGCGACTTCTTTAATGCGGGGGAGTCCCTGGGGAAGGATATCATGGGGCTCCGTACCCGGACTGCTGGAGGGGGCATACCTGAACCCCGGCAGCGCGTGCTGCGGACCCTTTTGAAGCTCGTCAGCCTGTCCTTGCTGCCTCTGGCCCTGCTGCTGTTCTTCTGGAAAGGGCGCGGGCTGACATTGCAGGATTACGTCACCGGAACTGCGGTTTCGGTCCGAAGGGGTGTCAACCCCCTGCCCTAGGCCATTTTCGGTATGGAATTGCAAGTTGGACTCCTATGGGGTCCAACTTTTTTTAAAGAAAGAATCAGGGGGTACCGGTCCCGGAAGCTTCCGGCGGTACCCCTGCAGGGCTCAGGATACCCTCGAGTTTCAGGTGGGTGATTACAGGGGTTTCGGCCATCCGCACCAGCGTGATATGGTCGAAGGCATTGGGGTCATCCGGGTTTCGGGCACCTCCCGTGGTCCCGAGGATATAGTAATCCATCCCGTTTCGCAGCCGATGCGAATAGGAATGGAAATGACCGTTAAGTACCGTATACCCCCGACCTTTTAACGCCTCTTCCAGGGGCCCAAGGCTGCCTTCACCTTCCCGCATCCATAGGGGTTTGTGCATCAGCACAAAGGTCCACCGCACATCCGTATGTTCCCTGAGCACCTGGCGAAAGTATTGCAGCTGGTCATTCCCGAGGCTCCCCAGTCGGCGCTCTGGCATATGGTAGTAAGAGGATTCTTCATAGACACCTTCGAGCTCCCCGGCCATGATTCGCAGGGCCGAGTCCCTGGCCCGGTAGATTTCCAGCATGCGGCTTTCTGAATAATCTTCTGAATCCATCATCAGGAAGAGCACATCTCCGTACCGGAAATGGTAGTAGCGCGGCCCGAACCGCTTGTTCCAGAAAGTTCGCATGGCCGGATTGGTAAGGTCGTGGTTGCCCCCAAGGTGGAAAAAAGGCATGTTTAGCTCAGCGGTCCTGGAATCAAAGGAATCCCATTCTTTTTTTAACTGCAGGGTATCCTCAGTGCCCCCTTCGATCAAATCCCCCACACTGAGTACAAAGGTAGGGTCGAGCTCGTTCAGGTGTTCCACTGCCCGCCTGTATACCCCGGGCCGTTCGCCCCCGGTCAGGTCTGAAATGACCGCAAAGGTGAAGTCGGCCTCCGTTGGCTCAAAAACCTCAGAAGTCCACGGCTTTGGCCCGCTTTGGATATCGTGATAAAACAGCGTGCTGTCGGGGGATTCCCTGCGGCAGGCAGGCAGGGAAAGTACCAGTAGCAATAAGAGAAGTACGCGCTTCACCTGATGAAGGTACATATTTTTCCGGTGCTGGCAGTCCGTTACGGGAAAGGTCAGGGGATCTGTCCCAGACCGGGCTCCCGGGAAGGGTACAGGACCCCGTTTTTCAATTGAAAGAGCCCCTGAAAAGGGTCTCCGATAAGGTCGAGATGCCCATCCAGGTCGGCGTAGTGGATGTTCGGCCGGCTCAGGGCAAAATGGAGTCCGGCCGAAATGCCCAGGGCACATTCGTCCAGGCATCCGATCATAACCTCCAGGCCTCCCGCTTTTGCAACGCTGTTTATATGGGCCGCCTCCAGGATCCCGCCAACCTTCTGCAATTTTATATTCACCATATCCATCATCCCCTTTCGCGTCATGTGGAAGGCGTCCGCCAGTGATTTTATGCTCTCATCGGCCATCACAGGGACGGGTACCCGGTCGCGGACTTCCCGCATCGCCTCCGGGTCGTTTCCGGGAGTAGGCTGCTCCAGGATCTCAATACCCATGCTCTTTGTCTGACGGATAAAATCAACGGCCACTTCCGGGCCATAGCCCTGATTCGCATCAAAACGGAGCCTGAATCCGTCCCCGAGGACCTCCCGCAGCCTGCGGATCTTTCGGACGTCCTCCGCAGCATCCAGCCCCCCCTTAAGCTTAAGGTTTCTATAACCTTGTTTCAGGAAGGATTTTGCCTGCTCCAGGGTTTCCTCCAGGGGCAGGATCCCGATCGTTATACTGGTGGGGATGCTCGCGCGATAGCCCCCGAGGAGCTGGTAGAGGGGGAGCGAGGCTTTTCGCGCCAGGAGGTCAAAAAGGGCGATATTGACCATCGCCCGTGCGGAGGGCCCCACTTCCGGGATTTTTTTAAGCTCGTGATGGTAGTAACTGTGGCGGAACGCCTGTTCGCCTTTGAGCAGCGCCTCGATAGGCCCATTTAACTGTTCAATGACATCCTCAGGGGTTTCTCCGGTGACTTCAAGGTCCGGGGTGGCACAGCCATAGCCCGTGAGCCCTGAATCCGTAACCAGTTTCAGGATGATATTCGGACTTTTGGTAACGGTCTCGTAGGCGATGGTATAGGGCTCTTTTAAGTCCAGATCGAGCCGTTCGAATTCAAGGGCAGTAATCCGCATCTCAGTACCGGTTCTGATGTATTTTTTCCAGGGGGGTATGCATGATACTCTCGACAAATTCCACCATTTTCTGTATGGAGATTTCCCACATCTCCCGGCCTTTTTCTATATCCCCTTTGGTGGCATTCCCAATGATGCCCGACTTGGAGAGTTTCTGCGTATGGGCATACCAGTTGACCCCCCGCTCCGAGGTGAAATCAAGGAATTCATTGTCCAGGTCCACGGTTTCATCCACGGCCTTGCTCATATCAACCAGTTCCGGCCTCAGGGCAAGGGTGGTGCTGGTCTCGATTTCCCCTGCGTGGATGTCATTATGGGTGTCAATCATCCCGTACAGGTCCACGTCACTGGTTTCCCCTGTCTCAACACAGACGAATATTTTCGCATCCCGGTTGATCATTTGGGCAGCGTAGGTCAGGGTGGGTTTGTTGTCCCCATGACCGTTGAGCAGGATGATCTTCCGGATCCCGTTGTGGGCCAGGCTCATGCCGATGTCGTAGACCAGGGCAGAAAGGGCATTGTTCGTGACGCTCAGCGTGCCTTTAAAGGCGCTATGGTGGTAGGAAACCCCATAGGGCAGTGGCGGGAGCACAAAGGGCCTTGGGGGGCTGCACCGCATGGCAACTTCCCGGGCCATGTACACGGCATCGTAGTAGTCCACGTCCACCGGAAGGTGCGGCCCGTGTTGTTCTATGGCCCCGCAGGGCAGGATGGCCGTATCGGTAACTTTGAGCTTGGCCTCAATCTCGGGCCATTTCATTTCTTCCCACAAAAAGGAATTGTAACTGTCAAAAGACATAGGTTCAGGTTTTATTGGTATTACGTAGGGCATCGGTAAGGTCCATGGGCTCCCAGCCACCGATACCCCTTTTGACGCAGCCGTCGGCAACCGATTCCAGGATGCGGAAGAGCGGTTCCCGGGTCGGGTTGGGGACATCCCCCAGGTGGCTTCGCGCCTGGTCAAAGCGCAGCTTCATAATTTCCGGGTGGGACCTGCCCAGCTTTCTCGTATGCTCGCTGACTGCCAAAACACCTTTCTGCAGGAGCAAATGGTAGAGGTGTCCGGCATCGCTCCCAAGTTGCTTGACAGGCTGTTCCGAGAGCTGCCGCAACCCGTTTTCGATTTGCCTTTCCGTATATCCGCACCGGCTGGGATCGGCATCCAGGGCGACCATCATGCCGATTATGCGGCGGCATTTCTCGCATTTCCCGCAGGGCAGCATCCTGCCGTCCTTCTCGTGGGCCGCATGGCAGGACATCTGGTGTCTCTGCAATTCCGGATAGCGGGTAAGGAGCACTTTCATGATAAGGAGTTCAGACATGCTGCGAAGGCAGGAGTACTGTTTCAGGTGCCATCCTTTCTGGCTGTAGTACCGGGTAAGGGCATTGTCAAAATACCAGCTTTGGTCGTACAGGCCACAATAGTGGGGAATCCCGTTCGTCCTTCCCCTCATGGTGGAATCGTATTCATTGCCGATTAGGATATTCCCGATCCCCTTTTTGAGGGCTACCGGAAGGACCCCGAATAGGAAAACGGCCACCGTCCAGAGCCGGATCGGGTAGATGTCAGCCGGAATATCCGCATAGTCATCCCGGATGAATTCAAGTTGCTTGAGCATCCAGTTAAAGATACGGTCGCTGTTGCACCAGGGCTTCACCGTATTGGGCTCATGTTCCCTGTAATACCGGTACGCATTGACAGCCGTAAACCAGTGCCGTCCGGCTTCGTTGATAAATACGGGATGTGCCACCCCCAATTCACCTACCAGTCCATAGGTCAGCAGGCTGTCTTTCCCCCCACTGCTCAGGATGGCGTAGTGTTCGTAGTCCGGTTCGGGATAGCTGTCAGGGGCTGCCGGGTCTGGCTTTCCTTTTGCCCGGAAGCTGAGTGCGGCCTGTGTATAGGTTTTGCGAGGTCCGGCCTGCAGGTTGCGGAATTCGGGTTTTAAGAAGGGATTCGATATAAGAAGTTTGTTTGTGAGGATTTCCCGGCTTGTATTTTCAAGCATCTTCCCGAGAAAGCGCCGATCCGTCCCGTCGAACTCGCCTTCAAGGACGATATTCCTGCAAAAAAGCCCGTAATTCAGGGCTACCTGGGCCAGCATCATGCTTGCCAGGTTCCGGTCTTTCCGGCTTCCGGGGTCAAAAAAGGGCGCCTCATAGGAATACACCAGCTCCTTTTCCGAAACGGT
>CAZUZE010000158.1:0-5738 GCA_964624565.1 uncultured Robiginitalea sp. | reverse complement strand
AACCTTAATTTTCCCTCCCGGCCGGGATTCGAGCAAAAGGGCTTTATCCACTGGGACTACGATCCCGAAACACGCCCCCAGAACGTGCAGGGCGTCCTGGCATTGTCCGACCAGACAGACCCTGACATGGGCGGATTTCAGTGCATCCCCTGGCTCTACCGGAACTATGAGGAATGGAAAAAGGGCCAGCCCGCGGACAGGGACCGCTTCCAGCCGGACATCCGCGGTATCGAGGAGAAGCTCGTCAAGGTGGAACTGCAGGCCGGGGACCTGTTGATCTTCAACAGCCTTTTGCCCCACGGCATCCGTCCCAACCGCTCAAAAGACAAGGTCCGGATCGCCCAGTATATTTCGATGATGCCCGCCGAGCCGGAAAACGAGGCACTCAGGCAATGGCGCATCCACTCCTGGAAAAACAGGGTGGCCCCTGAAGGATATGCCTTTCCGGGGGACCCGAGGAACTGGGAGCAGGAGCGGCACGAAACGGCGCGCCTTTCAGACCTCGGAAAAAGGCTTCTCGGCCTGGAACCCTGGTAACCCCTAGTCCCGGATCAGGCTGATGGCCAGCCCGCCCCCGGCTGCCAGGCGAATCGTTTGTTTTGTCTTGCTGGTGACGGTCTGCTTCTCGATTTCAAGGGCCGTCGGGTTGTCCCGGTAATGGGCCTCGGGATGGTCTTTGTAGAAAGTCGCCTGGAAGGAGGTGCCTTCGGGCAGGAACCCGAAATCGATCTCCAGTTCCCTGGGCGCCTCATCCGTGATGGCCCCCACAAACCAGTTGCCGGTTCCCCGTTCTTCCCTGGCAATGGCCACAAAATCCCCTACTTCCCCGCTCAGGACGCGGGACTGTTCCCAATCCACGCCGACGTCACGGATAAACTGGAACCCGGCCTGCCCCTCATAGTTCTGGGGAAGGTCGCAGGCCATCTGTATCGGGCTGTAAATGACAACGTACAGGGCCAGTTGCTGGGCCAGGGTGGTATTGATCTGGCTTCCGGGCTTTTGCGTTAAACCGATGTCAAATACCCCCGGGGTAAAATCGATAGGGCCGGCCAGCATACGTGTAAACGCAACGATGGGTAGGTGCTCCGGGGGGTTCCCCCCTTCCACGGACCAGGCGTTGAATTCCTGCCCCCGGAGCCCCTCGCGGGAAATAGCGTTCGGGTAAGTCCTCCGCAGCCCGGTGGCCTTGATGGGCTCATGGGCATTGATGGCCACCTGGTATTCAGCGGCGGTTTCCAGGACCTTCCGGTAGTGGTTCACCATCCATTGCCCGTGGTGGTATTCCCCTTTGGGGATAATCTTTCCCACATAGCCGGTTTTCACGGAATGCATGCCCAACTTTTGCATCAGGGCATAGGCGGTGTCCAATTGCTGTTCGTAGGTCCTGGGGGCAGCCGAAGTCTCGTGGTGCATGATGAGTTCCACCCCTTTTTCGCGCCCATAGTCCGCCAGGGCCTCGATATCGTAATCCGGATAGGGGGTTACAAAGTCGAACACCCCTTCCCGGTCTTCAAAGCCGATCCAGCGTTCCCAACCGGTATTCCAGCCTTCAACAAGGACGCCCCTGATGTTGTTTTGGGAGGCAAAGTCGATATATCGTTTCGTGTTTTCGGTGGTCGCCCCGTGCTTTCCGTGGGCCTTTCCGGTATCCACCCATTTCCCCTCCCCATCCAGTGTCATCCCGTAATCCCAGGTGGCGATCCCCAGGTGCATTTCCCACCAGATGCCGACATACTTCATCGGGCTGAACCAGGAGACATCCCCAAGCTTGTTGGGCTCGTTCAGGTTTTCGATCAGGCGGGACTCGATCAGGTCCCCCGCCCGCTCCCCAATCTGTATGGTCCTCCACGGGGTGTGGAACGGCAGGGCACGCCGTACTTTGTAGTTGGAGCGGTCCGAACCTACCAGGGCACTGGTCAGCTTCAGGCCGACGGTGTCCACCCGCAGGGTCATCCCGGCGTAGTCGGTCAGGTTTGCCTCGTGGAAACTCAGGTGGAGCCCTTCGTCCGAACGCATGGTCACGGGGGTATTCACCGCATTTTCCGGGATATAGGTCGAGGCGAGGTTTGGATGGTCCCGTTTGGCAATGGCGTTGATTTCAGATACGCGTGTCGTATTGTAGAGGTGTTCATAGATGTCCCAGTCGCCCGGGATCCACCAGCTCATATGGTCCCCCGTAAGCTGGAACTCCGTTTTTTCTTCAGTGATGATCAGACTGTCCGTACCTTCCTGTTCGGGAAATTCATAGCGAAAGGCCACCCCGTCGTCGTAAGCCCTCAGAAACACGCGCAGGCTTCGGTTCGGGGCCTCGCGTTCCTTTAGGAGCACGATGTTTTCCCGGTAGTTGTTGCGCACCTTGCGCTGCTCCCCCCAGGGCATTTCCCAGGTCTCGTCCGCCTCAGCGGCTTGTACCCCGGCAATTTCGAACCCGCTTGCCATGGCAGGCTGGTCCCTGAACTCAAACCCGATGCCCGAGCGGTCTATGACCGCACTCCCCCCGTGGAAGACCCTGTAAAAGGGACGGCCGTCATCATCCAGAAAAAATTCGATCTGGTTGTTCCCAGAAGGGGACTGGAGTGAAACCGACCGGGAAGCTTCCGAACAACCGGTCAAAAGCAGGGAGATGATTCCAGAATACAAGGCGAGGGTTACAAATTTCATGTCTTTGAATTATATCGTTATTCAGTATTCTTCCCATCCGAAAATCCTGATGGGGAACACCTGGCACAAGCCCCACAGGGCGCCGCAATGGGTAAATGCCCTGGGGTTCTTTCAGGTTAATAGGTGTACTAAAGATAGTGTATTATGCGAAATGCCATAACGGACATTCCGGCCCCCCCACTGTCCGGGGCCTTTACCCCCCGCCAAAGGAGAACGCCTTATGGATATCCCAGGTTTTGCCGTTGTGCCTGAGCAGGAACAGGCGGTCCGCGGTAAAGGAAGCCCGGAACGGGCGTTCGCTGAATTCTACCCATGCCCTGTGGAAGGCGGCTTCACTCAAATCCCGGGTGGCAATGGTCATGTGGGGATGGAATGCCACCTCCTCCTTCCCCGTTGGAAACCCGGGTTTTTGTGCCAGGCGTTTTCTTAGCTCCGCCTGCAAGCCTGTAATGGGGCCATGGGGGGTCACCTTTACGAACAGGACACGGGGGGCAAAGCAATCAAAGCCGCAAAGGTTGATCTCAAAAGGCTGCCGGGTACAGGCGAACACCTCCAGGGTTTGCTCAAGGGAACCCGCTGCGGATTCCGGCCAGCGAAAGGGCATCAGCAGGGTAATGTGGGCTGGTGATTTCAGAGCGTGGGCTGCGCCATAGCGGGATTTCATTTCCTCCTTCAGCCCTTTGACACGCTCTCTCAGCGCTTCATCCGGTAGCAGGGCAATCAGGTACAGTCTATTGTCGGAAGGGTTTCCCATAGGGGTGGCTGGAACACATCAAAGCCAGGCGAGGCCGGGCCATAAAAAACGCCGCAAACGGAATGGCCCGTCGCAGCGTCTTTCAGGTATTTTTCGATCAGGGGGCTATAAAGTCCTCAGATACTCAGCCAGGGCCCGGGCATCCGCCTCCGAGAGGTTCTGGTTGAGCATGAGGGCCCCGTTGTACTCTTCCAGGAGCGCCTTGGCGATCGGGTCTTCCTTGAGCATGCCGTCCGGGTTCAGGATCATGTTCATCACCCACTCGGGGCTCCGCCGCTCGTACACCCCGGTCAGGTCCGGGCCGATCATCCGCTGCCCGACCATATGGCAGGCAGTACAGATCATCTGGTATTTCGTTTCCCCGGCCTTGGCCAGTTCCATATCGATTTCCTCGTCAAAAGTCATGGAAGTGACGGGACCGACCCCCTTGTTGTCCAGGTCCACGGGAACCGCATCGGAAGCTTTTTTGGCACTTACTTCCTCCTGTTTGGCACGGTTCATTTCAAACCCATCTGTTTTTGTTTCTTTTTTTTCGCCGCAACTTATTAGCAGGGCTGCGATTGCAATTCCTGAGAAGATTCGTTTCATAGGGTCTCTTGTCTTACTTGGGCTCCTAAGATACTAAATCGCCACATATTTAACGGTCCCTGAGAAACTCAAGGCTTCTTTTTTCACTGTAGTAGTACGCACCCCGGTCCACAAATCCCACATGCCCCCCGAACCGGGGGCTTTCCAAATAGACGTAAGGGTGGTTGCGGCAGCGTTCATAGGGATAGCATTCCGGGCCCAGGAAAGAATCGTTTTGTGCATTTAGCAAAAGGGTGGGGGTTTGTACCCCATTGATAAACCGTATGCTGCTGCATTTCTGGTAGTAGTCCAGGGCGTCCCTGAATCCGTGTGCCCGGCTGGTATACAGGTCGTCAAAATCCTGCAGGGTCCGGATATTCGAAACGTCCTCTGAGGAGAGAAGGGAGGGGAAGCGTTTTTGCTTTTCACCAGCTTTTTCCCGGAGGGATTTCAGGAAACGTTGGGCATACAGCCAGTTTTGGGGCCGGTTGAGTTGCCTCAGGGAATCGTGCAGGTCGCAGGGCACGGAGATTACGGCGGCGGCCTCGATCTGCCTTGTAAGCCCGGAGGGCTCGCCGAGGAATTTGAGGATCAGGTTCCCCCCCAGGCTGAAGCCTTTCAGGAAGTGCCTCTTGTAGTTCCGGGAGTTGAGTATATGCTCGAGGACAGCGCTGAGGTCCTCGGTAGCCCCCGAATGGTAGGAGCGGAATGAAAGGTTGGGGGTACCGCTGCACCCCCTGAAGTTTACTGCGCAGACATCAAACCCCGCCTGGCTGAACAGGGCTGCGCTTCCCATCATATAGGGTCGCTGGGCATTTCCCTCGAGTCCGTGCAGCAGGATGACGACCCTGTCACAAAGGGGTCCCGCCAGGGTCCAGTCGAGGTCCAGGAAATCCCCGTCCGGCAGGGTGATCCGCTCCCTTTGCTGTTCCGCAGGCGGGGCCTTGCGCAAAAGGGCCGAATAAATGGTGGACACGTGGCCGCTGCGAAAGGGGATCGGGGGTGTGAAAGCCGACTCGACCAGGGGCATCAGTACAGGATGTTGTTTTTGGGGAGGATGTTTTCGGGAAGGGGTTCCTCGTCCAGCATGTCCCGTAGGTCAATTTCGATGGTACGGCAGATCGCCGTCATCGGCACATCGGTAAACCGGCCTTCAAAAGGGTCTTCGCTATTGCTGCCCACTTTATCAATGGTGATGAAAATCCAGGAAACGAGCACGGAAAGGCATACGGCAGCCAGTTCCATCCAGATTTGCGAAGATCGCTGCAGCCCCATGACTTCCTCGTCGAACGCATTGAGCAGGCCGAATGGGAGCAACAGGACGAAGATCCAGGCAAATACGGTCCCGAAAAAGGAATACTGACGGGGAAAGGGCGTATTTTTAATGCGTTCGCATGCCCCTTGCTGGTTGTACATCTCCTCGAGCAGGTGGTGGAATCGGAGCTTGTCGAATTCGGTGATCCGCCCTTCGCTCAGCAGCCGTTCCAGGTGGAGCGCCTGGTTTTTCAACAGGTGGGTTGCCTTGTTTTTACGTCTGTCCAGGGATTCCGATTCTCCGGGTGTCAAATAGATCCCGAGGACATCACCTGTAGACTCGTTTTCTTCAAACCGCTCGGCATACCGCTTGAGTGACCTGTCGGTTTTCAGGGAAAACGAATTGGGCTGCCGGAGCTGGATCCTGAGCACGTTGACCCAGGCCAGGTGCCGGTAGATCAGTATTTGCTGTTCTTCCGCGCCCCCCCGGACCAGTGCCAGC
>CAZUZE010000157.1:482-5756 GCA_964624565.1 uncultured Robiginitalea sp. | reverse complement strand
GTCAAAGGGCCGGAATACCTCACCTTTAACCCGGGCATCCTCATGGGCGGTACTTTTGTGGACTACGACCCGAAAAGCGGGAAAGCAGAGGTTTTTGGCAAAAGCAACGTCGTGGCACAGACGGCCAGTGTCAAAGGCGGCCTTCGGTTTATTTCGGAAGGGCAGAAGGATTCTGCAAGGGCCCGGATGCGCGAGATCGTCGCCCGCAACCTTCCCGGCACCTCTGCCGAGATCCTCTTTACGGATGCCTACCCGGCCATGGGCCCCAAGCCCGAAAACATGGAATTGCTGGGCCTGCTCAGCCAGGTGAGCCAGGATTTGGGCCAGGGGGAAGTCACGGCCTATGACCCCGGCAGGAGGGGGGCGGCCGACGTGTCCTTCGTGGCCGAATATGTCGCTTGCCTGGACGGGCTCGGGAGCATGGGTTCCGGGGCACATACCCCTCAGGAGACGGTAAACCTGAAGACCCTTGAGGCCCTTACCCAGCGCACCGCCATCCTTATTTACCGGTTGATCCAACAGGGGCGCTGAGGTTTTGCACAGCCTCCCGGGGGCTCCGCTGCCGGGCTTCCGCCTTCCGGTTCCCCGGTGAATCCCTAAGTGGCGTACCCCGAATCCTAAAGAAATTGTAACAAAGGCCCGACGGACTCGTCTTTTAGGCAGGCAAAGTTGTGAGGGCACACTTCACGTTTTGTGGTCCTAAAGTGTTATTTTTACAGAGTAAGTACGTTTTTAAAGGCCCTGGAAAACCCTTGGAGGGATCGGGATGACCCCCAAAACCAAAGGTTTTTTTGTAGTTGCCAGGGCGTGAAAAAATGTTAAAGATTTCTTAATATTTTTTCGCTTTTTTTGTAACTTTAACCTAATAGGAACCAGAATGTTCAGGGAATTTGTGGAACGTTTGGGCTGGATGAATATCGTCCTGCTTTTGTTGGTGTTTTCTATAATTGTAGTTTCTGAAGTGCGCTTTCTCCAGGGGGAGAAACTGGAAGCCATTTTCATAGGTCTCTGGGCCCCCACCATCCTTGGCTTTATGAACTATCTGAAATATAAGAAGTAGCGTGGAGTTTGTGCTGATTTATTCCATTTTTGTCGGGTTCATCTTTCTGATGTGGCTCTTCTTTATCATCCGCATGTACTACAAGCTCAGGGATAAATAGCCCTACCACAACCCTCCGTAACCCCCGGATTCCTCCACCTTTATTATTTTGCCAGTGTCGCCCTTTCGGGTTTGCATCAGCAGGTAGGCCTGAAGGATCTGGTCTGTTTCGGGATATGCCCGCTGGGGGGAAAGGAAGGGTTCCAGGTCCCGGAGGGAACTCACCTGTTGCGATTTTGGCACAAACCCATACCCCCTGTACCTGCCGTCCGCAACCCAAACCAGGGCCTCCTCATCCCGATCCCTTCCTTTTTCGCGAATCAGGAAGTTCTCAGGGCCCCGGGTGAGCTCTTCGAGGGCCTCCCGCACCCGCAAATTATACCTTTCAGCTGATTCCTCTCCGCGGCAGATACCCCCGCACCGGGGGACCCGGAAGTGGTTGCACCGGGAAACCCCCTCCTGCAGGTGGCAATACCTTGCACAAAGTTCAAAATCGGTACAAAGCGCTTCCAGGTAGAGCCGGGCCTCCTCGGGTTTGTAAAAGACCTTCAGCGCGCCCTGTCCTTTCTGAAGGCGGTTGATGGCCAGGTGCAGGACACCCGACTGGTCCGGGTAACTGAAAAGGCCGTATGCGGGCCTGCGGTATTTCTGGGCGCGGTTGTAGCGGGGATAGTGCTTTTTGATCGCCGCTGTTTCCATCAGCAGGGCGAGCAGTTCCGAACCCGAGGTTTCATAATCCACCTCTGAGGTCTCCCGGCACATGAGCATCTCCCTTTCGGAGGTATCGTAAAAATGGCCCAGCACCCTTTTTTTCAGGTTTATCGCCTTTCCAACGTATATGACCTCCTTTTGCTGGTTCAGGAAGTAATAGATCCCCGGGGTTTCCGGCAGGCGCTCATAGGAGGTTTTGGGAAGGTGGGGCGGAAGGGTCGCTTCCTGGGAGCGGGCATTGAGGAAATGCCTTATAGCACCCGGTCCTTCCGGCTGCTCGAGGATCCGCTGGAACAACAGGGCTGTGGCACGGGCGTCCCCGGCAGCCCTGTGCCGGTCCTGTAAGGGAATGCCGAGGCTGCTGCAGAGTTTTCCGAGGCTATAGGATCGCAGTCCCGGGAATACCCTGCGGGCAAGGCGCACCGTACAGAGTTTCTTCCGGGCGAATTCCGCGCCGCTCCTCCGGAATTCCTCCCGGACGATGGGATAGTCGAAATTCACCGAGTGCGCTACAAATACGCGCCCTTCGGTGAGTTCCCGGATTTTTGGGACAAGTTCCTCAAAACGGGGCGCCTGCCGGACCATGGCGTTCGTGATACCCGTTAGTCCCGTAATGAAGGCCGGGATTTCTGCACCGGGGTTTACAAGGCTGCTGAAGGATTCTGTGATACCGGAGCTGTCCAGGTTAAAAAGGGCGATCTCCGTGATCCGGTTCCCCTGGATCCCGTTGCCCGTGGTCTCTATATCTACAATCGTGTACACGTATCCCAGAGTGCCTTTAAATAGTTGTCTTACCCATGGCCGCATCTTTAGCCATGCTCATGCCTGCAGCTGTTCTCCCGGACCCAGCCATGCCTCCTTCCCCATCACGGCCACATGGAGTTTGGCGGGGTTTGATGCCGGACATTCAACCCGTGCGCCCCTTTTTTCGACCGTTACTCTTAGCCGGCAGCCCCGGACCTGCAAGTTAAAGGAAAATCCATCCCAGGCTTCCGGAAGGGCAGGGGCAAAAGAGACCCCTTCGTCGGTCAGTTTGAAACCTCCAAACCCCTTCACGATGATCAGCCAGACCCCCCCGGCAGCAGCCGTATGGATCCCGCCGAGGAAGGAGCCCCCGCTCATCACTTTTTTGCTTTCGTTGTAGAGGTCGATACCAGCGGATTCCAGAAAATAGCGGTACGCCTCTTCCCGGTGCCCTGCTTTTCCCGCCACCAGGGCGTGCACGCTGGGGCTGAGCGAAGACCCGTGTTCTGTGCGGGGTTCGTAATACTCGTAATTGGCCGTGAGGACCTCCTCCGGGAACCCATCGAGCATCGCAAGGAGCTGGATCACATCTGCCTGTTTGAGCACCTGGGTATGCACGGCGATCCCGTTGGGCCAGCCCCAGTATTCACCCGGGTCGATCAGGCGCTTGCGCAGTGCTTCCGGCCGGATGTCCTCCAGGCGGAAATAACCATCGAATTGCTCGATGACACCGGATTCCGGATCCGGCTCCGGGAGGAACAGGCGTTCGGAAATCTCCTCCCAGTCGGCCCGGGCACTAGCGGGCAGCTGCGTTTTATCCCTGAGGGAGTCCAGAACCCCGGGTTGCTCTTTACTGAGACGGTCATATACGGTACCCGCTTTTTCAAGGGCAAAACGGCAGAGGTAGTTGGTAAAGGCATTGTTGTCCACGTTCTCGTGGTATTCATCCGGGCCAAGGACGCGGATGATTTCAAAACGCCCTTTATCTTTTTTGTAATGCACCCTCGATACGATGAACTGGGCCACCTCAAAGAGCACCTCGGCCCCCTGTCCCACGATGAAATCCCAGTCGCCCGTGGCCTGGTAATACAGCCATATCCCGTAGGCCACATCCGGGGAAATATGGATCTGCCAGCAGTTAAAATGGTTGCGGATCGGCCGCCCGCTTAGGACGTCCGTGAAGAAAAAATCCGGGAAGAGCTCATCCCCGGTCTTCCCGCTGGTCCAGGCGTAAAAGGCGCCGTAATACCCCAGGCTTTGCGCCTTGCGACGGGCCCCTTCCAGGGTGTCGTACCGGTAGGCCACAAGTCTCCGGGCGATCTGCGGATGCGTAAATGCGAACATGGGCAGGTTATACGTTTCCTGGTCCCAGAAGGCTGCCCCCTGGTACACCTGGCACGAAAGCCCCCGGGCTCCCACGGGCAGGTTTGCATGGGTCGGGGTGGCAATGTAGGCCTGGTACAAATTGAAGCGGGCGAGGACCTGGGCCTCAGGGTTCCCGAAAATCTCAATATCGGAGACCTCCCAGAAGGCCTCCCAGTGCTTTTTATGGGCTTCCAGAAGTTTCTCATATCCCTCCTGCAAGGCTCTCCGGGCCATTTTTTGTGCCTGGGCGAGGGGAGCCTCTGTGTCGTTGCTGTGGACAATGGCGACGACTTTTTCAAAACATACGGTTTCCCCGTCCTGCAGATGGAACGTGTACACCCTGAAGATCCCGGTGTCCGTGGGATCAAGCCGGGCGGCACCGGGCGGCTTCCCCTTCAGGGAGATCCCTTCCACCACCGCGATTTCGGTCCCCAGTTCACTGGTCACAAGGTGGACCCCAATCAGGTTTTCCGGAAGCTCCATGGGGCGGGAACTCCTGAAGTGCGATCCGTTCAGGCTCCAGACCTGCCCGTCTATGCCCGTCCTGAGTTCATAGGTGCCTTCCCGTCGGGCCGTGAACCGGAATTCCTGTACCAACAGGCGGGGGTTGTCGTGGCTGGCGAATTTTCGGCTTTCCAGTTCCAGTCCCTCCCCGCCGGGCCCTTGCCAGTGCAGGGTCCGGGTGTTCAGCCCGTGACGAAGGTCCAGCTGGTGGGCATAGTTTTGCAGGCTGCCCGAAAACAGGGAGCAGGGTTCCCCATCCACCTTTACTTCCGAAAACAGGCCATTGGGGACATTGCACAACTCGCTCCACCTGCTTTCGGGTGCCTGATCCCATGTATCGGTAACAATACAGGCCACGAATTCTTCCGGACCCCAGTTTTCAAAGGTTCCCCGGTACCCCAGATACCCGTTGCCGATCATAAAGTTGCTTCCGGTGGTGACCAGTTGCTGCGGGTCAAAAGAGTTTTGGAGGATCTCCCATCCGGTTAGGGTCTGAAGGTTATTTTTGAGTTTCATCGGGTAGCGGTACTTGGGGTGTTCTGAATATTTTCGGAGGGCATCCACAGAACCCTAAAATTAAAGCAAAACCATTAGCAGGAAAAGCCGGCAGCCGATTTCCTGTTCCCAGATTGCCTTAAAAGGCTTAATTTTCCCGGGACGGCAGGTAAACAAAAACAGATGACGAAAAAACGAAAGTTGCTGAGGTCACAGACCGATGCGCGGATCAAGCGTACCTCCTGGTTGCTGCGGATACTGATCTTATTGCTTTCTGCCCAGGTGGCCTATGATGCCCTGGTATACAAAACCCCTCTTTACTATCTCGTGTTTGTCCTTGCGGGTGTTCTCGTCGG
>CAZUZE010000157.1:0-466 GCA_964624565.1 uncultured Robiginitalea sp. | reverse complement strand
TTTGCCTATAAGGTAGACCGGGACCAGGAATCCGGGAAATTTACAATAACCAAAAACATCGCGGGCATTGTCTTCAGCGTTATGCTC
The DNA here is from genome assembly GCA_964624565.1 of uncultured Robiginitalea sp. GTDB lineage: Bacteria > Bacteroidota > Bacteroidia > Flavobacteriales > Flavobacteriaceae > Robiginitalea. The sequence continues at coordinate 379 of CAZUZE010000157.1, read as the reverse complement.
ATCCTGTTCCGGTATCTCTATGCCGAAGAAATGCTGGAATCCATGCAGGTCCGTTGGGTAAATGACGGGATTTACCTTTTTTTTATCGGCCTGAACTGGTCGAAATTGCAGGTGATTTACCGCCAGATGGAAAACCGGGCCATCGAGTTGTTCACCCGGGGCCCCGGGGACTCGAAAGGGCCTCCTCCCGGCGTTTCCTGAAGGGAGGAAGATTCGCACTGTATGCGTCCTGGCCCCGAAATTTTCCAAGGGGACACCCATTGCAACGCAAGGGGGAACCTTTTTCGTTGGCGATGGGGAAGCTACCTTGCCCGGGACGCGAGCTGTTCCTATTTGGAAATGCTTTCCTGTCTCAGGGCGCTGACGAGTTCTTTGGCGT
>CAZUZE010000156.1:0-5787 GCA_964624565.1 uncultured Robiginitalea sp. | reverse complement strand
GGGACCTTGAAAACCTCAGTGGGATCAAGGCTCATACCATCCGCATTTGGGAAAAGCGCTACGGGCTTCTGAATCCGGAGCGCACCGAGACGAACATCCGGACCTACAGCCTGCAGCGCCTCCAGAAATTGTTGAACGTCACCCTCCTCTACAACAACGGGTACAAGATTTCGAAAATCGCAGATCTGCCTGAAGACCAGATCACCCAGCAGGTCCGTGAGATCGTGGCCCAGAACAGTGTCAAGAGCCATGCGATCAACGCCTTTAAGCTCGCAATGATCAATTTTGACCAGTCCCTGTTCCAGAAAACGTATTCCGGCCTCCAGGCCGAAAAGTCGTTCCGGGAGATTTTCTGGGAGGTTTTTATGCCCCTGCTCCACGAGCTCGGGCTCCTCTGGCAGTCCGATACCATCGGCCCGGCCCACGAGCATTTCATCACCCACCTCATTAAACAAAAAATCTACACCAGCACGGAAAAACTCCAGTCCCTGGAGCCAACCAAAGAAGATAAGGTTTTTGTGCTCTTCCTGCCCGAAAACGAAATCCATGAAATCGGCCTGCTGTTTGTGAATTACGAACTCGTCCTCAGGGGGTACAAAACGATCTACCTCGGACAGACGATTCCCCTTGAGAGCCTGGTCGATCTGAAAAAATATTACGACGATCCGATTTTTGTTTCGTACTTTACCGTCATCCCGACCAAGGATGACCTCGGCGGCTACTTTAAGGACTTTCAGGAAAAGCTGCATGCGGAACTCCCCAGCAAGCTGTGGGTTCTGGGCAGGATGACCCAATTTGTATCCGAAGAAAACCTGCCTCCGAACGTCGCCCTGTACCACTCTATTGAACAACTGCTGGAAAAACTCTGATTCGGCATCAGAAGTCCCAAAGACCTATGGGTAAAAAAATCGCAATTATCGGCTCCGGATTTGCAGGATTGTCCGCCGCCTGTTACCTGGCAAAGGACGGATTTGACGTTACGGTATATGAAAAAAATGAGCAGTTAGGGGGTCGTGCCTCCCAACTGGTCCGGGAGGGTTTCACCTTTGACATGGGGCCGAGCTGGTACTGGATGCCCGATATTTTCGAGAAGTTCTTCAGGGATTTTGGAAAACAGAGTTCCGATTATTACCAGCTGGAAAAGCTCAGCCCGGCCTATCAGATCTTTTTTGAAGACGAGGTGGTGACCATCGGGGATGGCATGGAACAAATCTGCACGGAATTTGAACGCGTGGAACCAGGAAGTTCCAAACCCCTTAAAAAATTTATCGCGAAGGCGGCCGATAATTACGATATCGCCATCAACAAGATGGTCTACAAACCCGGGAAATCCCCCCTGGAACTCGTTTCACCTGAGACCGTGATGCGCGTGGGGCAGTTCTTCAGCACCATCAGCAGGGATGTGCGCAAGGACTTCAGGAATCCCAAGCTTATTTCAATTCTCGAATTCCCGGTGCTTTTCCTGGGCGCAAAACCTTCCAAAACCCCGTCCTTCTACAGCTTTATGAACTATGCGGATTTTGGGCTCGGGACCTGGCACCCCAAGGGGGGGATGTACGAGGTGGTAAAGGCGATGTCCGCGCTGGCCACATCCCTGGGGGTAGCCTTCCGAACCAGTGCCCCGGTGGAAAAAATCCTCCTTGAGAATGGACGGGCCACCGGAATCGTGGTGGGAGGGGAAGCCATCGCGGCTGATATCGTCCTCAGCGGGGCGGACTACCATCACACCGAGAGCCTGCTGCCCGGGGCAAACCGGCAGTATTCTGAAACCTACTGGAATTCCAGGACATTCGCGCCTTCATCCCTTTTGTTCTACGTAGGGTTCGACAAAAAACTAAAGGGCGTCCGTCACCACAACCTCTTCTTTGATACGGATTTCGAAAAGCACGCCCAGGCGATTTACGATACCCCCGTATGGCCTGAGGACCCCCTGTTCTACGCGAACTTCCCATCGGTAACCGACCCTTCTATGGCCCCGGAAGGAATGGAAGCCGGCTTTTTCCTGATGCCCCTGGCGCCGGGTCTGGAAGATACCCAGGCGCGGCGGGACGCCTATTTTGAGGTCCTCCTCGAACGCCTGGAAAAAAGAACCGGGCAATCTGTTCGAAATAATATTATCTTTAAAGAAGATTTTTGTGTCCGGGATTTCGTCAGCCGGTACAATTCCTACAAGGGAAATGCCTATGGAATGGCCAATACCCTGTTGCAGACGGCCTTCTTAAGGCCCGGTCTGGAAAGTAAAAAAGTTAAAAACCTGTTCTTCACAGGGCAATTAACCGTACCCGGGCCGGGCGTTCCCCCTTCCCTGATCTCCGGTAAATTGGTCTCTGAGCTGATCGCCCAACAAAAAGCTGCCTGAGTATGAAAGCTCTTTTTGATTCAGTGTCCCATTCCTGTAGCCAACTGGTGACCCACCGCTACAGCACCTCGTTTTCCCTGGCGACCAAAATGCTATCGGGCAACATCAGGCAGGACATCTACAATATCTACGGGTTTGTGAGGTTTGCAGACGAAATCGTCGATTCTTTCCACGAATACGAAAAACAAGTGCTGCTGGACCGGTTTGAAGAGGACCTCGAGTATGCCCTTTCCAACAGGATCAGCCTGAACCCCATCCTCAATTCCTTTCAGGATACCTACCACAGGTACGCCATCCCGCACCACCTCGTGGCCGCCTTTATGAAGAGCATGCGGATGGACCTTTCCAAAAAAGAATATAAGACCGAGGCGGAGTACCGGGAATACATCTACGGTTCCGCGGACGTAGTGGGGCTGATGTGCCTCTGTGTCTTTGTCAAAGGGGACCGGAACCGGTATGAAGAACTCAAGGAATCCGCCATGGCCCTCGGGTCTGCTTTCCAGAAAGTGAACTTCCTGAGGGACCTCAAGGCAGATTTCGACGGCCTGGAGCGCACCTATTTCCCCAACACGAACCTGCTGGAACTGGACGAAGCCTCCAAGGCCGCCATCGTCTCGGAAATCGAGGCGGATTTTGCCAAAGGGTACGAGGGGATCCTGAAACTTCCCGGGGATTCCAAATTCGGGGTTTATATGGCCTACCGGTACTATTCCAAACTGCTCAACAAACTCCGCAGGCTGCCTTCCCTCGAGATTAAAAATTCACGGGTCCGGGTACCCAATTATCAAAAAGTGGGCCTGCTGGCCCGCTCATATGTGAGATATCGCTTAAATTTGGTCTGAGTTATGCAAACACTGTACTGGATCGCACTTTTTATCGGCACCTTCTGCTTTATGGAGTTCATGGCATGGTTTACGCACAAGTATATCATGCACGGCTTCCTGTGGTCGCTCCACCGGGACCACCATCACAAGGACCACGACTCCTGGTTCGAAAGAAACGACGCCTTTTTTATTTTTTACGCAGTGGTGAGCATGTCCTTTATCATGGTCGCGACCAATACCTCATTCTGGCAGGGCTACCCCATCGGCTTCGGGATCCTGGCCTATGGGATCGCGTATTTTATGGTCCATGACATTTTTATCCACCAGCGGTTCAAGTTCTTCAGAAATGCGAACAACTGGTATGCCCGGGGCATCCGGCGCGCCCACAAAATCCACCACAAGCACCTGGGAAAAGAAGATGGAGAGTGTTTTGGAATGCTCTTTGTCCCGTTCAAGTACTTCAAGAAATAACCAACCCATGGGCAGAGCGTGTATTGTGGGGGCGGGGATTGCCGGCCTTGCCTCTGCGATCCGGCTTCGTGAAAAAGGATACGAAGTCTCTGTTTTTGAGGCGAACCCCTACCCGGGCGGCAAGATGCACGCGGCGACCTACCAGGGCTACCGATTTGACCTGGGCCCTTCACTGTTTACGCTCCCCGACCTGGTAGAAGAACTCTTCCACCTTTGCGGGGAAGTCCCAGGCCATTCCTTTCCCTACATCCGAAAAGAAGTACTCTGCCACTATTTCTGGGAGGACGGCACCCGTTTTTACGCCCCTGCAGATACGTCCCGCTTTGTAGAGGTTGCGGCCCGGACATTTGGTGAACCCGAGCATAAAATCAGGGAATACCTGGAGCAAAACCAAAAAAAATATGACCTCACCGCCCCCCTGTTCCTGCATAAATCGCTCCACCGGTTCCGGACCTATGCCTCAAAACAAACACTCAGGGCCCTGCTCTCGGCAGGCGGCCTGGGGATCTTCACCAGCCTCGACCGCCTGAACCAGCGCTATTTTTCAAACCCCAAACTCGTCCAGTTGTTCAACAGGTATGCCACCTACAATGGTTCGAATCCCTACATGACCCCCGGAATCATGTCCATGATCCCCCATCTGGAAATGGGCCTGGGCACCTACTATCCGGAAGGCGGGATGCACCGTATTCCCATGAGCCTCTATGAACTGGCCCTAAGAAGGGGGGTCTCCTTTACGTTCGACACCCCTGTGGAGCGCATCCTGACGGCCCGGGGAAAGGTGACGGGCATACGAACGCCTCAGGGGGAAGTTCCGGCCGATGTGGTGGTATCCAACATGGACATCTACCCCACCTACCGCAAAATGCTCCCCGACCACAGGGCCCCCGAACGCACGCTCTCCCAGGAGCGGTCGAGTTCGGCCCTGATTTTTTACTGGGGGATGAACCGGAAATTCCCGGACCTGGACCTGCACAACATTTTCTTCAGCGGGGATTATCCCGGGGAATTCAAAAAAATCTTTGAAGAAAAGACCCTTACAGAAGACCCAACGGTGTATATCAATATCACGTCCAAGGAAAGTCCGGAAGATGCCCCTCCCGGGGGAGAGAACTGGTTTGTGATGGTCAATGCCCCGGGCGACTATGGACAGGACTGGGAAGCCCTGGCCGGCAGGGCACGGCAGGCCATCCTGGCCAAACTGAGCCGCATATTGCAGGTGCCTGTGCAGGAGCACATCGAAGTAGAAGAAGTCCTCACCCCCGCCGGGATCGCCTCCAGGACCAGTTCCTACAGGGGAGCCCTTTACGGGGCGGCGAGCAATAACCGGTTTGCGGCATTTCTCCGACACCCGAACTTCAGCACCCGGATCCGAAACCTGTACTTTGCAGGGGGCTCCGTGCACCCCGGGGGCGGGATCCCGCTCTCCCTGCTGTCCGCAAAAATCGTCAGCAACGCAGTCCCCGCCCCATGAAAGACCTGGCAGCGAACATTGGGCGGCAGAAATTGCACCTTGGGGTTTTCCTGATCTGGTTGCTCCATATAAGCGGGGTAATCGGGATTTTATCCGGCTATGAAGCCTGGTTCGTCCCGAAGACCCCCCTGAACCTGATGCTCATGGCATTGTTGTTCCTTTGGATCTTTCCCCTGGATACCAGGCGCAAGGCCTTGTTGTTCGCCTTTATCTGGATTGCGGGGATTGGGGCCGAGTGGGTTGGGGTACACACCGGATACCTTTTTGGCTCTTATTCCTACGGGGAAAACCTGGGTCCCAAAATAGATGGGATCCCCTACCTGATCGGCGTGAACTGGGCCCTGCTGAGTTTTTGTGCCGGCTGCGTGAGCCGCAATTTGCCCTGGCCTGTGGGCCTGCGGATTCTGTTCGGGGCCCTGTTGCTGGTCGGCCTTGACTTTTTTATGGAAGGGATGGCGCCCGCTCTGGATTTCTGGACCTTTGAGGGAGGAACCCCGCCCCTGTGGAACTACATTTGCTGGTTCATCCTCTCGGCCGGGTTCCTCTGGGGGTTTGACCGCCTGGGCATCAGGGGGGACAAGGTGTTTTCAGCCCACCTTCTCGCTGCCCAGTTCGCTTTTTTTGTCACCCTGTATTTTCTGTATTGAGGGAGCGCCTCA
>CAZUZE010000155.1:0-5793 GCA_964624565.1 uncultured Robiginitalea sp. | reverse complement strand
GATGGCAAAAAGATCTCAAACGAAATCAAAGACGAAATTGCGGCAAAAGTAGCCGGGATGAAAGCGCGGGGGGAAAAGGTACCCCATCTCGCCGCTGTCCTGGTGGGCAATGACGGGGCGAGCCTCACCTATGTGGGCAGCAAGGTCAGGGCCTGCAAGCGCATCGGGTTTGAGTCTACCCTCAAACAGCTTCCCGAAGAGACTACGGAAGCAGAGCTGCTCGCTATCGTCAGGGACCTGAATGAGGATCCGGACATCGACGGCTATATCGTGCAGCTGCCGCTGCCCAAACACATCGACGAGGAGAAGATCCTGATGGCAGTGCACCCGGACAAGGATGTGGACGGGTTTCACCCGACCAACTTCGGCAAAATGGCCCTGGAAATGGAAACCTTTATCTCGGCCACCCCGTTCGGGATTATGGAATTGCTGAAGAGGTATGGGGTGGAAACCTCCGGGAAGCACGCCGTGGTCATCGGCCGGAGCAACATCGTGGGGAGGCCTATCAGCATATTGCTCAGCCAGAAAGGGGACGGGGCAAATGCCACGGTCACCCTTACGCACAGCCGCACCAGGGATATCGCTTCCCTGACACGCCAGGCGGATATCGTGGTTTCCGCCCTGGGAATTCCGAATTTCCTTAAGGCGGACATGGTTAAAGAAGGGGCTGTGATAATCGATGTGGGGATCACCCGGGTACCCGATGAAAGCCGTGAAAGGGGGTACTATATATGCGGGGATGTGGACTTCGAGGCCGTCAGTAAAAAAGCCTCGTACATTACCCCGGTTCCGGGGGGTGTGGGCCCCATGACGATCGCCATGTTGCTCAAAAACACCCTGCTCGCACGGGAGCGGCATCCGTAGGGCGTCGTAAAGGGTGCTGGGCTGTCGGGTGCCTGTTACCTTTGGTTTTCCACAGGGTTCACCGTATCGAATTCGGTTTCTCCCTCGTCATTCCTGCAACTGGAGCACCAGATAAGCAACCCTAAGAGTATTGCTGCATAATGCCAACGTTTCATGGTCGTAAGATTTTTGGGTAATCACTTTCCCTCTAACGATTTTTTGATCCGTTTTCGTATACGGAATCGTTGAACTCCAGTGTTTTGTCTTTGTCACAGCGCGATTTAATGCAGCACAGGTATTGTGACGCCCCGCAAAAAGCACTATCTTTTTTAAAAAATCGGGCCATGCGCATATCCTTCCTGTTTGTTCTTCTGACAATTTTATTCTTTGACTGCCAGCCGGCTACCGATACTGCGGCGGGCGGCCCCATCCGGATTTCGGTGCCGCAGGCGGCTGCCGATACCCCCCTCGATGGGCGGTTGCTGCTGCTTTTTTCGGATGACCCCTCCCAGGAACCGCGCTTTCAGATTAGTGCAGGGCTGAATACCCAACTGGTTTTCGGGATGAATGTTGAGGACATGCAACCCGGTACCGCGGTTTCCTTTGACAGGGACGCCCAGGGATTTCCCTATGAAAGCCTTGCCGAAATCCCCCCCGGGGAGTACCAGGTACAGGCCCTGCTGCACCTCTACGAAACCTTTAACCTATCGACCGGCCATACCGTAAAGCTCCCCATGGATAACGGGGAGGGCCAGCAATGGAACCGCTCCCCGGGCAACCTGTACAGCAAACCGGTTTCCGTTACGGTCGGGAAAGACGGCATTTCCGGGCTCGACCTGCTGATGGACCAGGTCATCCCGCCCATAGAGGAGCCGGAGGATACCCCCTGGATCAGGCACGTAAAGATCCGTTCCGAGCGCCTGTCTGAATTCTGGGGGCGCGATATGTACCTTGGGGCCCATGTGCTGCTGCCCAAGGGGTTTGACGAACACCCGGAGGCCAGATACCCGCTCATGGTATTTCACGGACATTTCCCCTCGGACTTCGGGGGCTTCCGGACCACCCCTCCCGATCCGGGCCTCGAACCCGAATACTCCGAGCGCTTTGGGGTGGAGGGGTACAACATCATCCAGCAACAGGAGGCCTATGATTTCTACCAGCGCTGGAACTCCCCCGAATTCCCACGCTTTTTGATCATCGAAATACAGCACCCGACCCCCTATTACGACGATTCCTATGCGGTGAATTCCGCCAGCCAGGGACCTTACGGGGACGCCATCACCTATGAGCTGATCCCCTATATCGAAGAGCAGTTCCGCGGCATGGGGGAAGGGTGGTCCCGCTTCCTCTACGGGGGGTCTACGGGGGGTTGGGAAGCCCTGGCCGTACAGGTTGCCTACCCGAAGGAGTACAACGGGTGTTTCGCCGCCTGCCCGGACCCCATCGATTTCAGGGCGTATTGCCTGACCAACATCTATGAGGACACCAATGCCTACTGGACCAAGAGTGCCCACAAGCCGGTTGAAGTCCCGGCCCACCGGGATTACCTGGGGAACATACAGAGCACGGTCCGGGAAAACAACATCCTGGAACTCGTCCTCGGGGACAAAAGCCGGTCCGGCCAGCAGTGGGACATCTGGGAGGCCACCTATTCCCCCCAGGGGGCAGAGGGGTATCCCGAGCGGCTCTGGGACAAGCGCACCGGGGAGATCAACCCGGAGGTGGCTGCCTACTGGCGGGAGAATTACGACCTCAGGTATATCCTGGAGCGGGACTGGGAAAAACTCGGGCCTGATCTCAGGGGGAAGATCCATATCTACTGCGGGGACATGGACAATTACTACCTGAACAACGCGGTGTACCTGATGGAGGATTTTCTCGAAAGCACCACCGACCCCTATTACGAAGGGGAGGTGGCTTACGGGGACCGGGCCGAGCACTGCTGGAACGGGGACCCTGAACAGCCGAACCATATCAGCCGGCTGAGGTATAACAGCATGTATGTGCCCAAGATCATGGACCGGATAGCGAAATCGGCGCCCCCGGGGGCCGACCTCTCCAGCTGGAGGTACCGCTAGGGCACTGGTAAAAACGCTTGCGATGAAACCGAGAACCAATCAGTTCGCATGGGTCGCCTTCGGGATGCTGGCGATCGCTATTGGGTTTTACCCCCTGTTGTACCTGTTGGGCGGGCGGGACGTCGGATTGCTGGCGACCAAACCCGGGGAGGTCCTGGGCAGTACGGTCTGGAATATCGCGTTTTACGGACATATTACCCTTGGGGGCATCGCCCTGCTGCTGGGCTGGACCCAGTTCAGCCGGGAACTCAGGCGCAAGTACCTCCGCACGCATCGGATGCTTGGGAAGGTATATGTTTCCTCCGCCTTGATCAGCGGGGCCTGTGGGATCTACCTTTCCTTTTTTGCTACCGGGGGGTGGGTTACCGGCCTGGGCTTTTTCCTGCTCGGGCTGGCCTGGATCTTTTTTACCCTCCGCGCCTATTCAGCCATCCGGGTAAAGGACCTGGACGCCCATGAAGCTTATATGATCTATAGCTACGCCGCCTGTTTTGCTGCAGTTACCCTGCGGATCTGGATGCCCCTGCTCTCCCTTGTTTTCGGGAAGTTTGACATCGCCTACAGCCTGGCGGCCTGGCTGTGCTGGGTGCCGAACCTGATTTTTGCGTTTTACTGGGTCCGCAGGCGCGGGCTACAATTGGGCTGATATGGGGAAGGCTACCCGTTTCCATACCCGTCGCACAGATTTCCGGGATCCCGCTTTCAGGGCCCTTGTGGCCCAACTGGACCGCGAACTGGCGGAGCGGGATGGAGCGGACCACGGATTCTACGACCAGTACAATGGCATTGAGGGGCTGGATCGGGTAGTGGTGGCCTGTTGCGGGGACGTACCCGTGGGCTGCGGGGCGCTTAAACCATTTGCCCCAGACGCTTACGAAGTAAAACGCATGTTTGTGGTCCCCGGATTCAGGGGCCGGGGGGCAGCCCCTGCCATCCTTGGCGAACTGGAGGCCTGGGCTGTGGAATCGGGGGCGGTGAGGTGCGTGCTGGAAACCGGGAAAAGGCAGCCGGAGGCCATCACCTTCTACAGGAAATCCGGATATTCGCAAACCGAAAATTACGGGCAGTACCGGGGCGTTGAAAACAGCCTCTGTTTTGAAAAACGGGTGGGTGCGACCGGGCAGTGAATCGAAAATTGGCCATGAAGGCCCACAGGGCCAGTAGGATAAAACAAAAAGTACAATGACAACACAGCGGATGATCATCCAGGCCCTTGCCGGCGGGGTATTCTACTTCGTGATTTCCCTGATCCTGGAAAAAGACATGTCCCGGGGGACACTCAAAACCGAGGGGGGCGAAGCCCTCATCTTTACCCTGTTCTATGGGGCAGGCCTCTGGGTGTTCTACAGGTACATCAAGAAAAAATAGGCTGCTTATTTGGCAAAGAGCTGGTCCATATTCCGGAAGGCCTTGAACTCCAGTGCATTTCCGGCGGGGTCCAGGAAAAAGAGCGTGGCCTGTTCTCCCACTTCACCCTTGAAACGGATGTAGGGTTCGATCACGAATTCAATGCCTTTCGCTTTTAGCTTTTCCGAAAAGGAACCAAAAGTATCCCAGGGCAGGACCACCCCGTAATGGGGGACCGGGACGTTTTTTCCATCCACCGCGTTCGTGTGCAGGGCCTCCCCCGACTTTGGCTTGTAGTGGATCACCAGCTGGTGCCCGAACAGGTTGAAGTCTACCCAGTGGTCGCTGCTGCGGCCCTCCTCGCACCCGAGGACCTCGCGGTAGAATGTACGGCATTCGTCCAGGTTGTGTACCGGGATGGCAATGTGGAAAGGGGAAATTGTCTGCATTTTAGTTGGGTTTTTCAGCTGCGGTAAAATTACGAAATCTAACCGGCCGCCGGGATGTGGCGGGGCTAGTTTTTCAGGAATTCCACGATTTGCCGGTTGACTTCTTCCTGGTGCATGGAGTGGCCCAGCCCCTCGGTGGGGATCAGGATGCTGTTCTCCCAGGCCTGGTGGACTTTCTGTGAGGCGTGGAAGGGCGCGATGCGGTCCAGCCTGTCGTGCAGTAAAAGCCCCTTTTTGGGGTTTCCCCGGATAAATTCAGGGGTGGCGAATTCGTGTATGTGATAACCGAATTCCTCGTAAATGATGGCGTCAAAAGCTTTCAGGACGCGGTCGTTAAAACCGAGCATGCGCTGGTAGGAACGGGCGATCTCCTCAAATTCTGAGGGGGAGCCTATGGTTACCACTTTTTCGACGGATTCATTCGGGTGCCTGTGGGCGTGGTAGAGGGCCGTCATGCCCCCTACCGAATGCCCGACGATGAACCTGGGGTCAAACCGCTGTACCATGTGTTCCACACATTCCGCATAAAGGGGTACATGCAGGATTTTTCCCGTGGAATTCCCATGGGCCGGGGCATCGAAGGCAATGACGTGGAACCCGGCTTTGCGGAGCACCCCGATCAGCTTGCGCCACCGGAAGGAATTGCTCTCCCATCCGTGGACCAGCAGGACGCGGGGGCCTGTCCCTTCCCACTGATAGGTCTGGATCTGTTCGCCCCCAACGGTTTCAGTACTGTGGCGGGCATCATCCAGGTAGGCCCGCTGTTCGGGTTGCACCCGGCCTTTTCGGACCTTTGAAAAGGTGTCGAAAGCCAGTTTTCCGGCAGTGGGCGGACTGAACAAAGCGACCAGGTCAAACCATTTTCCATAGGCTTTGGCCAGGGCTGTTTTCAAAAACACGTTTACCGCAGTCATATCTGAAATACGTTCTCGTATTACTCCCAGCCCACCATGACGTATTTAACGCGCGCCTCATCCGGGATTTGAATGGCTTCCACGGTCGTGCCCGAATACTTCAGGGCACCGGGGAGTTCCTCCCTGGAGATGGTAAAGTACAAAGGGTTGTCCTTCAGGAGG
>CAZUZE010000154.1:0-5805 GCA_964624565.1 uncultured Robiginitalea sp. | reverse complement strand
CGGGCTTTTGCCGAGGGAAACCCCGGCAGGATCAAGGTTTGTATTGTTAAAAATAAAATCCTGAATATCAGATTTTAACAGTAGTCTATTCAAAGCGGTGCTAAACGTTCTCAGTGAGCCTTCTTACAAATTTGTTTTCGGAGAGGAATTCCTTTAGGATCACCTTGACGGCCGTATATCCGGGGATCGCGATGATCATCCCCAGAACGCCGAAGAGCAGCCCTGAGATGAGGATCACCAGGAAGATCTCCAGGGGGTGCAGCTTGATGGCATTGGCAAAAATCAGCGGCTGCGAGAAAAAATTATCGACCAGCTGGCTGATGGCGAAACCGAGGATGACCCACCCGACATCCGGAAGAATCACGGTATTGAAATCTGCCCCGAGGTGGCTGGTGATCGTCAGCAGGACCATGAGTACCAGGGCGATAACAGGGCCCAGCCAGGGGATGATGTTAAAGAGCGCGCAAAGGAATGCAATGACCAGGGCGTTCTTCACGCCCACCAGGAGCAATGTGACGGTGTAGATCACGAACAGGACGAGGATCTGTGCGATCAGTCCCAGGAAATACCGGGAGAGCATTATCTTGATCTTGTCGATGGAGTGGATCAGCCCGCCCTCTTTGGAATCCGGCACCATGGCCAGCAAGTTCTTTTGGATCAGGGTGCTGTCCTTCAGGAAAAAAAACGAGATGAACAGGACGGAGATCAGCCCAAGGCTGAAACTGCTCAGGACGGACACCAGCCCGTTGAGGATTTTCGGGATAAAGCTCATCTCAATCCCTTCAATAAATTCCTTTTTGAGTTCTTTGGTGTTCACAACATCCTCCACCTGAATATGGGTCCTTCCCAGGAACTTGTTTATTTCCGCCTCGATGAGTTGCAGGTTTTTCTGGAAATCGTCCACATTCAGGATGGAAAGGTTTTTCCCCTGTTCCACCAGCACCGGCACAAAAAGCGAAATAAGTCCTACGAAGAGCCCAAGGAACAAAACGATTACGGCTAGCACAGCGAGCGTATCCGGAAATTTCAGCCGCCGCTTCAGGAACTGTACGATAGGCCGCCCGATCAGGGCCACCACAGCCGCAAAAAGAAGGTATACCAACACAGGTTGCACCAGGTAGAGGAAGTACAGGAGCAGCCCGATGCCGACCAGGGTGGCAATAGCCCTGAGGATGCCGTTGGAAATGGTTTTTGAGTCCATAGGAAGCTATTGATTAAAGGCGTAATATAGAATATTCGTTCCCATTTTCAGGGCTTTGAGCCGAATTTCTTCGGGGTCGTTGTGAACCTCTGCATCTTCCCATCCGTCCCCCAGATCACACTCATAGGTGAACAGTAGCAACAACCTGCCCTCGTGGAAGTATCCCAGGGCCCGGGGCCGCTTCCCGTCGTGTTCATGGATTTTGGGGAGGCCGTCCGGAAAGGGGTAGGGATCTTTGAAAATAGGGTGGTCGGCGCCAATCTCGACGAGTTCTTTTTCCGGGAAGAGCTTTGGGAGTTCTTTTTCAAGGTAGGGGGCCATCCCGTAGTTGTCGTCTATGTGGAGAAATCCGCCGGCCATAAGGTAGGTCCTCAGGTTACTTGCCTCTTCCTCGGAAAAAACGACATTCCCGTGCCCCGTCATGTGCAGGAAGGGGTACCTGAAGAGCTCCGTGCTTTCAGCCACTACCGTTTCGGGCCTGGGGTCGAGGGCCGTCCCAATCTCGGTGTTGCTGAACCGGATCAGGTTGGGCAGGGCTGTGGGGTTCGCATACCAGTCCCCACCCCCCTGATATTTCAGCAGGCCAATTTGCTGGGCAATGCCAAAATGCATACAAAGCACTAATGACATGCCCAAGAGCAATTTCAGGAAAGGGGAAACCTTAAAGTTGTTTTTTTTGCGACAGTCCATATTCTTAAAGGGCTTGTAATTGCTCATGCACTGTTCACCAGGTTGACCGTTACACAGGCGACAAGGGCGGCGGTTTCAGTGCGCAGCCTGCTTGGCCCCAGGGAAACCGGCAGAAACCCCGATTCATAGGCCAGTTCGATTTCCGGCCGTGTAAAATCCCCTTCCGGCCCGATCAGGACGACCACGTCCTTGTCCGGTGCCACGCGCCGTTTGAGGTCCATTTTTTCGTCATCTTCGCAATGGGCGATAAACCGCAGCCCGGGGAGGTCCCCCTTTACAAAATCCGCAAAGGCTGTCAGCGGGTTCAATTTTGGAAGGTAGGCCCTCAGGCTCTGTTTCATCCCTTCCTGCAGGACCCGCTCCAGGCGTTCGGCAGCGAATTTGTCGCGTTCAGAGCGCTCGCAATAGATCGGGGTGATCTCGGAGACGCCGATTTCCGTGGCCTTTTCCAGGAACCACTGAAACCGCTCCAGCCGTTTTGTGGGGGCCACCGCCATATGCAGCTCAAAGCGGGCTGGAAGGACTTTTTGGGACTTCAGCACCCTGCCGGCGCATTTTTTCGGATCAGCCGACGTGATTTCCGAGAGGAAGACATACCCCTTGCCGTTGGTAATGTGCAGCTGGTCCCCTTCTTTTTTTCGCAGGACCCTGACAATGTGCCGGCTCTCCTCGGGCGAAAAGGCGAATTGGGAAACGCTGTTGTCCAGGGTGGGGTGGTAGAAATAGTTCATCGGACTCTTACGGTGTTTCAAGGGCAGATTCCAGGTCAGCTGCCGATGGAATACCGTGCCATGGCCGGGGCCTGAAGACCTGTGAACCGCCCGTCAAGATACTTGAAATATCCAACAATTCCTATCATGGCTGCATTGTCTGTGCAGTATTCAAAGGGCGGGATCCAGGCCTTCCAGCCCCATTCGGATTCCGCCTTTTTCAAGGCCTCCCGGATACCGGAATTGGCTGCCACGCCCCCTGCAAGGGCGACCCGGGTGATGCCTGTTTCTTCAACTGCTTTCCGGAGTTTTTGCATCAGGATCTCGACAATCGTTTTTTGAATGGAGGCGCAAACGGAATCCCGGTGCTTTTCAATGAACTCCGGGTCCTTTGCCGTCTCACGCTGGAGGAAATAGAGGATGCTTGTTTTAAGGCCGGAGAAGCTGAAATTGAGCCCGTCCACTTTGGGTATGGGGAAGGGAAATTTATCAGGGTCCCCCTGCCGGGCATACGCATCGATCAGTGGCCCTCCCGGGTAGGGGAGGCCCAGCAGCTTGGCGCTTTTGTCAAAGGCTTCCCCCACGGCATCGTCGAGGGTTTCACCCAGGACCTCCATTTCGAAATGGCCCCTGACCCGGACGATTTGGGTATGCCCCCCGCTTATGGTCATCGCAAGGAACGGGAAGGTGGGCGGGGTCGTGTTTGGGGTCTCCAGAAAATGGGACAGGATATGCGCCTCCATATGGTTTACCTCGATCAGGGGAATCCCCAGTCCGAGCGAAAGGGATTTCGCAAAGGAAGTGCCCACGAGGAGGGAACCCAAAAGCCCCGGGCCTCTTGTAAAAGCTATGGCGGCAAGCTCTTTTTTGTCGATATTTGCCTGAGCAAGGGCCTGATGGACCAGGGGTACGATATTTTGCTGGTGGGCCCGGGAGGCCAGTTCGGGCACCACGCCCCCATAAGCCTCGTGAATATGCTGGGTCGCCACAATATTACTCAGGGCTTTGCGGTTGTGTAAGACAGCAGCGGCCGTATCGTCACAGGACGATTCGATGGCGAGAATATAAATAGATTTCTGTTTCACCCGATGGTGGTACGAATTTTGGTTTTACAAAGGTAAAAAAACATCCTATCAGGAAATTCCGCAAAATAGTTGTTCGCATCTTGCTGGTGATACTGGTGTTTTGCGTGCTGGGCACCGTGGTCCTGTCACTGCCGGTGGTACAGACGCGCCTTGCCGGGTACGTGACCGGGCGGATCAATGAGGAGTTCGGGACCAACATACAAATCGACCGGTTGCGCATTTCCCTTATCAGCTGGGATACGGCCCTGAAGGATATCTATATTGGCGATTACAAAGGGGACACGCTTATCTACGCCCGGGAGCTGAATACCTCAATCCTGAGCCTGCGAGACCTGGCCAAGGGCGTGCTCGAGTTTGGGGACATCGAGGTAAACGGCCTGTACCTGAATATGCGGACCTACGAGGACGCCCCGGATACGAACCTGGGGATTTTCATCGACAAACTCGATGACGGCAAGCCCCGTGCCGAGGGAACCCCGCCGTTTTACTTTTTCGCGGAAGGCCTGCAACTCTACGACAGTCGGTTTGCCCTGACGGACGACAACCTGGAATCCCCCAAAATCCTGGACTTTACCGAGCTGAACGTGGTGGCAGACCGGTTTACCATCCTCGGCCCGGAGGTAAAGACGCGCATTGAGGACTTCCAGGTGCGCACCTCCAGGGATGTCTCCATTGAGAAGTTGTCGACGGATTTTACCTATACCCGGGAACAGATGGTTTTTGATTCGCTCTATATCCGCACCCCGGGTTCCGAGATCATAGGCAACCTGCGTTTCGATTACAAAAGGGAGGATTTGCCTGAATTTACCGATAAGGTCCAGGTGACGGCTGCATTTGAGGAATCCACGATTGCCCTGGACGAAATCAACCGGTTCTACAGCGGTTTCGGAAAAGGCCGCACTGCCCTGTTGACCGCTTCGGTCTCAGGGACCCTGAACGACCTCCGGCTGGATGACCTCCTGATCGTTTCCGACAACACGGGGATCCGGGGGAGCTTTACTTTTGACAACCTCTTCAACCGGCAGGCCCCCTTCCAAATGGATGCCCGGATACGCGACATCACCACCAGCTATTACCAGTTGAGGGGCCTGATGCCCGATCTCTTTGGCAATAATGTCCCCGAATTCGTAAAGGGCCTCGGGCAGTTTACGGTCAGGGGCCCCCTGCTGGTTACCGAAAACTCCGTGAGCACCCAGGTGAACATACAGAGTTCTTTGGGAAGCAGTTATGCGGACCTGCAGCTGACGGGTATCGACGACATCGACAACGCCAGTTATAAAGGATTTGTATCCCTGATCGAATTTGACCTGGGCCGGTTTACGGGCAGCAAGTCCCTGGGAAAGGCCACTATGGACGTGAACGTGGAGGGGCAGGGGTTTTCGAAGGAAAAGCTCAATACCGAAGTCATAGGGCAGATCTACACCTTTGGCTTCAATGGGTACGAATACTCGGATATCGCCGTTTCCGGCGTCCTGAAGGAGCAGCTTTTTGACGGCTCCCTCAATAGCAGGGACCCCAACTTCATCTTTAATTTCAGCGGGCTGGCGGATTTCGGGAGTGATGAGAACTCCTTCAACTTTGCGGCTTCCGTGGGCTACGCAGACCTGTACCGGCTGAATTTTGTCAAAGATTCCACTTCCACCTCCATTTTTAAGGGGGATGTCGATATGGACATCAGCGGGAACACCCTCGATGAGATCACCGGGGACATCCGGTTTAGCAAAACGAGTTTCCAGAACCGGAATGACACCTATTTTTTCGAGGATTTTAAAATTAGTTCCACCATCAGCCCGGATTCCGTCCACACGATCACCATCAATTCCCCGGACATCATCACAGGTTACGTGAGCGGCAGGTTCCGTATCGGGGAACTGGGCAAACTCGTCAAAAACTCCATAGGCAGCATTTATACCAACTACCAGGCGGATTCGGTTACTGCCGGGCAGGCGCTGACCTTTAATTTCAGCATTTACAATAAGATTGTAGAAGTCTTTTTTCCCGAGGTCTCTTTCGGGGCCAACACCTTTGTACGGGGCAATATCGATGCCGATGAGAACGACTTTAAGCTGAACTTCAAATCCCCCGGGATCTCGGCCTACGGGAATGAACTCGACACCAT
>CAZUZE010000153.1:3784-5810 GCA_964624565.1 uncultured Robiginitalea sp. | reverse complement strand
GTTTTTTCGTGGCGGCAAGCTTTGACAGCGGATATACCTTCCTTGAAGGCCCCGCTGCCGATTTTACCAATGTCCTGAAGGTGAATTTCCCGTTGGTTAATGAATACGCCTACAACACAAATACCACGGCTTTGGGCAACCTGACCTATCGGATCAACCCGGAACACAAACTCAGCTTCACCAGCCTCTTTATCAACAGTGCTGTGGATGCGGTGGGGTATTATGGGGTGAATGGGCAAGGAACCAACAGGGACGCCATCATCACGACGGATGAAGGCTTCTATGTGATGAACGTACAGTTCAACCAGGACATGATCTTCGTCAACCAGCTCAATGGATCCCACAGCTTTGACGAGAAATTCTCCTTCGACTGGGGTGTCGGTTTCAACAAGGTATTCTCGGATGAACCCGACCGGAAACGGATCACCCTCGAGAACTACCAGCTGGCCCTGGACGACGACCCCGACACCAACCCGGTGTTCTACACCAACATCCCATTTGACAACCAGCGGTTTTTCCAGAGCATTGAAGACGACGAGCTCAACAGCTTTCTGAACCTGGGCTACAAGGCCTCCGAGGAACTGACCCTCGGGTTTGGGTACAACGGGAAACGCAAGGAGCGGCGCTTTAACAGCATCCGCTATGGATACCGCATCGTAGACCGGGACAACACCCCGGTAACTGATGTGAACAACTTCAACGATATCTTCAACGTCAGCAACATCAACATACCCGCCGGGACAGGCCTTTGGGACCTGATCGTACTCAATCCGATTAGCAACGAAATTGGAAATGTCAACAGGCCCGGACTTCCTGAAAACACTTACAAAGGTGTCCTCAATGTCCACGCGGGCTTTGTCAATGCCCAGTGGGCCCCTTCCGAAAAATGGCTGGTCGTGCCGGGGATACGCCTGGAGGCTTTTTCACAGAACGTGGAATACGACGTAATCAATATCCGCCCCGACGACCCCGGATTCAGGGAAGTATACGAAACTATTTTTGTGCCTTCCGTGAACGTGCGGTATGCCCTTACCGAGGATGCCAACCTGCGGTTTGGCTTCAGCAAGACTGCTTCCTTCCCGGAATTCAAGGAAGTGGCCCCTTTTGTCTATGAGGCAGTCACCCAGCGTATCGGGGGGAACCCGGACCTGCTCGGGGGGCTTGACGGGACGGGAGCGACCTATTCCGACGTCTACAACTACGACCTGAAATACGAATGGTTCATGGACCGGGGGGAACTCATTTCCCTTTCAGCCTTTGCCAAGACCATTAAAAACCCGGTTAACCGGGTCGTTGCGGCCGACGCAACAGGGACCCAGCGCTATTTCCGTACCGGGGACCAGGCAAACGTGTACGGCTTGGAGCTGGAAGTTCGGAAGAACCTGCTGTCAGATGCAGATGACAACGCCGTGCTTTCCATCGGCCTGAATGCGGCCTACACACATACGGAACAGGACCTGCAGGACATCCCGGCAGGGGACCGAAATACCTTTGGGACCTCATTTGACCGGGATTCCGACAAACTGGAGGGCGCCTCCCCCTTCATTATGAATACGGACCTGAACTACAGTCCTGTTTTCGGGAACTACCGGCCGAAAGCCACCCTGGTGTTCTCCTATTTTTCGGACCGCATCTTCTCCCTGGGTGCGGGGAGCCTTGGAAATATTGTGGAGCGCTCGGTGCCCATGCTCGACTTTGTCCTGAGAAACGAAATCGGAGAGCATTTTGAGGTCAACTTCAGCGCCAAAAACCTTTTGAATCCGGATGTCTCCTTTGTGAGGGAAAACACTGGTATCGGTGATGTAACGATCCGTGAATACACCCTGGGGGTGAATCTGGGCTTAACCCTTGCCTATAAATTCTAATACTACTTTAAACTTTAAAAAATGAAAAAGACGTTTTTAATTCTGGGTATGACCGCCGCCGTGCTGTCTTCTTGCGAAAGCGATGATACCCCCGACATTGTTATCAACGATAACAGTACCACTAACAATACCACCATCAATGGCCCGGGCGGGACGGATCC
>CAZUZE010000153.1:0-3684 GCA_964624565.1 uncultured Robiginitalea sp. | reverse complement strand
TACCTGCGCATCGAGTATGCAGGGGGCGCCATCGACGGGAATGCCGAGCTCAACGGCCTGTCCCTCTATGGGGTAGGAAACGGGACCACCATCGACCATATCCAGATCTTTGAAGGATCTGACGACGGGGTTGAATTCTTCGGGGGGACGGTCAATGTCAGCCAGGTGGCCGTTGTCAACGCCCAGGACGATTCCATCGACTGGACGGAAGGGTACGTCGGCACGCTTACCGATGTGTACGTTCAGCATGGTACAAGCCATGACAAAGCCTTCGAGTGCGACGGCTACAATACCGATTTCAGCAATGAAGGCGGGTATTTCTCTGCTCCCGACGTGACCAATGTCACCGTTGTAGGTACTGGGCTGGCCGGCAATGAAGCTTTCCGCCTCCGGGAAGGAACCCAGGGGATCTTCACAAACGTCGTGGTGACCGATTTTGAAGAGGCCTTTGACCTGGATGGGGATACCGGGGACAATACCACCGGGCAGGGCGTCCTGGACGGCTTGCTGCAGGTTATCGACGTGACGTTTAACAACGTGACGACAAAACTGAAAAACGACACGGGCTTTACCTTCTCCGAAGCAGATTTTATCTCCGGGGACGGGAATGGTACAGGAACCGATGTGTCCTCCTGGGGAGCAGGATGGACTGTGGGGATCAACTAGGCCCTCATTCCTTAGAATTAGCCAGAATTTTAAGAAAAAAGGCCGCCGGGGTTTCCCCGGCGGCTTTTGTATTGTGGTCCTTGCACTGGGGATCACCAAGGTGGCCCTTCTTTTCGTACATTGGTACCCGTTGATTTGCCGGCTGGGCAGGTCCCTAATGCACTCTGAAGGGAGGTTTGATAACCTTATTTTAACGTTGGGGCAATTTTATAGTGACAATTTTGTGGTAATCTGATTTTATGGGAGATTCTATTTACCTGTACATGACCATCGCCCTGGGCATTCTTGCCATCTCGGACCTGGTGGTTGGGGTAAGCAATGACGCCGTCAATTTCCTGAATTCGGCCCTGGGTTCAAAAGCGATCCCGTTCCGGACCATCATGTTTGTCGCGAGTATCGGGATTGCCATGGGGGCCGTATCTTCCAGCGGGATGATGGAGGTGGCCCGGAAGGGTATTTTCAACCCCGGTGAGTTCTATTTCTCCGAGATCATGATCATCTTCATGGCGGTCATGATAACGGACGTACTGATCCTGGACTTTTTCAATACCCTCGGGATGCCGACATCCACCACGGTATCAATCGTCTTCGAATTGCTGGGGGCTGCGGTGGCCGTAACCCTCATTAAAATGTCCGGCACGGGGGAAACGCTGGCTCAGATGGGGACCTACATCAACACGGAAAAGGCCACCGAAATCATCCTCGGGATCCTGCTCTCGGTTTTTATTGCCTTTTCGATCGGGGCCCTGGTGCAGTCAATCGCGCGGATTTTTCTAACGTTTGACTTTCACAAGAAACCCTCCTGGAAAGCCTCTTTGTTCGGGGGCCTGGCAATTTCCGCGATAATCTATTTTATCCTGATCAAAGGCCTGAAGAGCACCAATTTCTTCAATGGCGCCCTTCTGGATTTTGTCGGGGAACGGACGACCCTGTTTCTGGCCTTCAATGTGGTTTTGTGGTCTGCAATCTCCTGGGTGCTGACCCGGTTCGCCAAAATCAATATTTACAAACTGGTCATCATTTTCGGGACCTTCGCCCTGGCAATGGCTTTTGCGGGAAATGACCTGGTCAATTTCATCGGGGTGCCCATTGCTGCCCTGCAATCCTTTCAGGCCTGGGAGGCCACGGGTATTCCCGCGGATGCCTATTCCATGGAAAGCCTGGCAGCGGCAGTTCAGACCCCGACAATCCTCCTGCTGCTTTCAGGGGTTATCATGATCCTTACCCTCTGGTTTTCCACAAAGGCGCTGCTCGTTACGGAGACGGAAATCAACCTGGCCCGGGAAGGGGAAGGGGAAGAGCGGTTCAGGGCGAATTTTTTATCACGCCAGATCGTTCGCCTCAGTGTCCTGGCCATCGAAAACCTGTCCGTTATCCCGCCTAAACATATACAGGAGGCTATCTCCAAACGCTTTGAGAAAGCCACGACCTATACCTCGAGGATCAAATCCAAGGACCGCCCGGCATTTGATATGGTTCGCGCCTCCGTGAACCTGATGCTGGCAAGCGTCCTCATCTCTATTGCCACCTCGATGAAACTGCCGCTTTCCACAACCTACGTGACCTTTATGGTGGCGATGGGAACCTCCCTGGCAGACCGGGCCTGGGGATCTGACAGTGCGGTTTACAGGGTGGCCGGTGTGCTGAACGTTATCGGAGGGTGGTTTTTTACCGCCATAAGTGCCTTCCTGGGAGCGGCCCTCGTGGCGTTTCTGATCCACATCGGGGGTGTATGGGCCCTGGGGCTCCTGTTTGTGTTTGCAGCCTTTATCATGGTCCGGAATTACCTCAACCACAAAAAACGGAGTGCGACCCTTAAGGAGGAATTCAAGCTCCGCAGGGTGGAAAGCCAGAATATCAAAGAGGTCATCGAAGTGAGTTCAGAGAACATCGCGAATGCGATCAGCAGGGTAAACAAGATCTATTCTTCCTGCACAGAGGGGCTCATAAAGCACGATATCAATATCCTGAAAAAAAGCACCAAGGGCATTCGCAAACTCGATAAGGAGGTGGAAGGCCTGAGGGAAAATATCTTTTACTTCATCAAGGGCCTGAACGAGGAAGGCGGAAGGACGACGGATTTTTACCTGCAGATCCTGCGCTACCTCCAGGACATCACCCAATCCCTTGAACACATTACCAAAGCCTCCTACAAGCACGTGCATAACAACCACAAAAAACTGCGCTTCAGCCAGCTGAAGGACCTGAAGGAGACCGATGTGTTTGTGTCCCAATTCTTTTCGGATGTCCAGCACCTTTTCGAAAAAGAGCGCTTTTCATCCCTGAATTCGACACTGGTCAAACAGGAAGCTTTAATGCAGAAGGTGGACGAAAAAATCTACCGGCAGATTCTCAGGACCCGGGAGACGGAAAACAGCCCAAAGAACACGGCCCTGTATTTTAACCTCCTACAGGAAACAAAGGATTTGCTGGAGTCCACGTTTCGCCTGCTTGAGACCTATGACCTTCACGCGAACCAGCCCAAGGTCGATTACTAAAAAAAAAAAGACCCTGCTTAGCAGGGTCCCTTAATTATTCGATATTGGGTGTTTCCGTTAGTTGATCACCACGGGCTCCCCGTTGTTCCAGTTGACAACAGCCACGATCTGGTTGTTCGAAAAATCGACTTCCTTCAATAGCGTTTCTTCCCAAAAGAACCACTTTCCGGTCTTTGCTCCGCCGGCGTACTGCCCCATCGCTATTTTCTTGCCGGATCCGTCATACATGACCCATTCGCCATGTAATTTTCCATTCAGGAAATACCCTTCCTGGGCGACCTGGCCATTATCGTGGAAAAAGGTAGCCTTTACCATATCGCCCTCCTGTACATAAACGGGCTTTATCTCTTGTGCCTGTGATATAAAAAGCGAACCACAAACCAGCATTAGTAAACTCATGTATTTTTTCATATCCCTGTGGCTTTAAATTAAAATCTACTTAACAATAACGTTACAAATATACGAATATTTTACATCGAACACACTTTTAGGTTACGTTTTGTTTACATTAAATTTACAT
>CAZUZE010000152.1:0-5867 GCA_964624565.1 uncultured Robiginitalea sp. | reverse complement strand
AGGTCCGCGAGGCCGGGAAGATGAAGGTTGAGGGGAAGGAATACGTCGTGCGGGACGGGGATGTCATGCACTTTCGTTTTAACGTCTGAGCGACGGCGGGGCCGTTTCCGGCCTCTCCCCCGGTTTAAACTATCAACATTTTGTCGGGCGGCATTGTTAATTACTTTAGGTGCCCTGCATTTTGATTTCTTGCCCTAAATTTTATATTGCATGGGAAATCCCCCTGTTTATGGAGCAAACCAAGTATACTGAAGAGAATATTCGTTCCCTAGACTGGAAGGAACACATCCGCATGCGGCCCGGTATGTACATCGGGAAGCTCGGTGACGGTTCCTCCCACGACGACGGGATTTATATCCTGCTCAAAGAAGTGATCGACAACAGTATCGACGAGTTTGTCATGGGGGCCGGGAAGACCATTGAGATCGGCGTCAAGGATGACCGGGTTACCGTCCGGGACTTCGGAAGGGGCATCCCCCTTGGCAAGGTGGTCGATGTGGTTTCCAAAATGAACACCGGGGGGAAGTACGATACCCGGGCGTTCAAGAAATCGGTTGGCCTCAACGGGGTGGGGACCAAGGCCGTGAATGCCCTGTCCTCCTATTTTCGGGTCGAATCCAACCGGGACGGCAAGTCCATGACCGCGGAATTTGAGCGGGGGGAACTCAGGACGGAGGAACTGCTGGAAGAATCGTCAAGGAGGCGGGGGACCAAGATCTCCTTTGTGCCGGATGCGGAGATTTTCAAAAAATTCAAGTACCGCAACGAGTATATCGAGCGGATGCTCCGCTTCTACGTCTACCTGAACCCGGGCCTGACCATCCTGTTTAACGGTGAGAAGTTCCATTCGGACAACGGGTTGAAAGACCTGCTGGAGGACTACAACAACCCCGGGGACTTTCTCTATCCCGTGATCCACCTTCAGGGGGGCGACATCGAAGTGGCCCTTACCCACAGCAAATCCCAGTATAGCGAAGAGTACCACTCCTTTGTCAACGGGCAGTACACGACACAGGGGGGGACGCATCAGTCGGCCTTTCGGGAGGCGCTTGTGAAGACCATCCGGGATTTTTACGGCAAGAATTACGACGCATCGGATATAAGGAAATCAGTCATCTCGGCGATCTCCGTCAAGGTGATGGAGCCGGTTTTTGAGAGCCAGACCAAGACGAAGCTCGGTTCCACGGAAATGGGGGGCGACCTCCCCACGGTCCGTACCTATGTGAACGACTTTGTGGGCCGGCAGCTGGATAATTACCTGCATAAGAACCCGGAAACCGCCGAAAAAATCCAGCGGAAAATCATGCAGGCCGAACGGGAGCGGAAGGAACTTTCCGGCATTCGCAAACTCGCCCGGGAGCGGGCCAAAAAGGCGAGTTTGCACAACAAGAAACTGCGGGACTGCCGGATCCACCTGGACAGCATGCAGAATGACCGCCGCCTTGAGACGACCCTGTTCATCACCGAGGGGGACTCCGCCTCAGGTTCCATCACCAAGTCGCGGGACGTCAACACCCAGGCCGTTTTCAGCCTCAGGGGCAAGCCCCTTAATTCCTACGGGATGAGCAAGAAAATCGTCTATGAGAACGAGGAATTCAATTTGCTTCAGGCGGCCCTGAATATCGAGGAATCCATTGAGGACCTCAGGTACAACAACATCGTGATCGCCACGGATGCGGATGTGGACGGGATGCATATCCGGTTGCTGCTCATTACGTTCTTCCTGCAGTTTTTTCCCGAGCTGATCAAGGAGAACCACCTCTACATCCTCCAGACGCCCCTCTTCAGGGTCAGGGATAAGAAGCAGACCATCTACTGTTACAGCGAAGAAGAGAAAAAGGCCGGGATTGCCCGGTTGACCGGAAAGCCGGAGATTACCCGTTTTAAAGGGCTCGGCGAAATCTCGCCTGACGAATTCAAACACTTCATAGGCGACGATATCCGCCTGGAGCCGGTAATGATGGACAAGGCGATGTCCATTGAGGAATTGCTGAAATTCTACATGGGGAAAAACACCCCGGACAGGCAGGGATTCATTATCGACAACCTCAGGGTGGAACTGGATCTGGTAGAAGAAGAACAAAACTAAAAAGAGTAAGCTTCCTTCTTTTATGGAAGAAAACGAAACCCCCACGGGGCCACATGAAGAAGCTCAGGATCAGGAAGCCCTAACCCGTGTCACGGGGATGTACAAGGACTGGTTCCTGGATTACGCTTCCTACGTTATCCTGGAACGGGCCGTTCCGGCCATAGAAGACGGCTTTAAGCCGGTGCAAAGGCGGATCATGCATTCCCTCAAGGAAATGGATGACGGCCGGTACAACAAGGTCGCCAATGTGGTCGGGAACACGATGCAGTACCATCCGCACGGGGATGCCAGTATTGCCGATGCCCTGGTGCAGCTCGGGCAGAAGGACATCCTGATCGATACCCAGGGGAACTGGGGGAACATCCTTACAGGGGACGGGGCGGCTGCTTCGAGATATATCGAGGCGCGCCTCTCGAAGTTTGCCCTGGAAGTGGTTTTCAGCCCAAAGGTAACCGAGTGGCAACTATCCTATGACGGCCGGAAGAAGGAGCCCGTCCACCTGCCGGTGAAATTCCCGCTCCTCCTCGCCCAGGGGGCCGAGGGGATAGCTGTCGGGCTTTCCACCAAGATCCTGCCGCATAACTTCAATGAACTGATCGATGCATCCATCAAGCACCTGAAGGGGCAGCGCTTTAAGTTGTACCCGGATTTTCCAACGGCAGGGATCATCGATGTAACCAACTACAATGACGGGGAGCGGGGCGGCCGGATCCGGGTGCGCGCACGGATCGCACAGGAAGACAAAAACACCCTGAAAATAAGTGAGATACCCCACGGAACCAATACTTCCAGTTTAATTGATTCCATCCTTAAGGCGAACGAAAAGGGAAAGATAAAAATCAAAAAAATAGAAGACAATACAGCGGCGGAAGTGGAAATCCTGGTACACCTGCCTTCCGGCATTTCCCCGGACAAGACCATCGATGCCCTGTATGCCTTTACGGCCTGTGAATCTTCGATTTCCCCCCTTGGATGCGTTATTGAGGACAACAGGCCCATCTTTGTAGGGGTAAGCGAGGTCCTCAGGCGTTCCACGGACCATACGGTTGAATTGCTGAAGGCGGAACTGGAAATTCAACTCGACGAACTCGAGGAACAGTGGCATTTCGCTTCCCTGGAGCGCATCTTCATCGAGAACCGGATCTATCGCGACATTGAGGAGGAGGAAACCTGGGAAGGGGTCATAAAAGCCATAGATACGGGCCTCAAACCCCACATTACCCATTTGAAGCGGGAGGTCACCGAAGCGGATATCATCCGCCTGACAGAGATCCGGATCAAAAGGATTTCCCGGTTCGACATCGACAAGGCCCAGCAGCTGATCGAGAGCCTGGAAGAGCGCATTGCCGAGACCAAACACCACCTGGCACACCTTATCGAATATGCCATCAGCTACTTCACCGACCTTAAAAAGAAATACGGGACAGGGAGGGAGCGCAAATCGGAAATCCGCGTTTTTGACGATATAGAGGCCACCAAAGTGGTCATCCGCAATACGAAGCTCTATGTAAACCGTGAAGAGGGCTTTGTCGGGACCTCCCTCAAGCGGGACGAGTACGTGACGGACTGCAGCGACATCGACGATATCATCGTCTTCACCGCCTCCGGGGAGATGATGGTGACCCGCGTCGACAGCAAGACGTTTATCGGAAAGAACATCATACATGTGGCGGTCTTCAAGAAGAAAGACAAGCGCACTATCTACAACATGGTCTACAAGGAGGGCCGCGGGGGCGCTTCCTATGTCAAGCGTTTTAGCGTCACCTCAATTACCCGGGACCGGATGTACAGCCTGACTGGAGACAAAGCCGGGTCCCAGGTGCTCTATTTCAGTGCAAACCCCAATGGGGAAGCAGAAGTGGTAACCGTGCTGCTGAGGCAGATGGGGGCGATCAAAAAGCTGAAATGGGACCTTGATTTTGCGGATGTGATGATCAAGGGTCGGGACGCCAAGGGGAATATTGTGACCAAGTACGCCGTCAAGCGGATTGAGCTTAAGGAAAAAGGGCTCTCCACCCTCAAGCCCCGCAAGATCTGGTTCGACGATACGGTTCAGCGCCTCAATGTAGATGAGCGCGGGGAACTGCTCGGGGAATTTACCTCCGAGGACCGGCTCCTGATAATCACCCAGAAAGGTTTGGTGAAAACACCTATCCCGGAACTCACCATGCACTTTGATGCGGATATGGTGGTCCTGGAGAAATGGATCCCGGAAAAGCCGATTACGGCCATTTACTGGGAAGGGGAGAAGGAGCTGTTTTACGTAAAGCGGTTTTTGGTCGAAAACCCGGAAAAAGAGGAAAATATCCTGACGGACCACCCCAAGACTTACCTGGAGGCTGTCTTCACGGACTACCGTCCGGTTGCCGAACTGGTATTTGCCAAGAAAAGGGGTAAGGAGCGCAAATCAAACCAGACCATAGACCTGGAGAATTTTATCGGTGTCAAGGGCATCTCGGCCATGGGCAACCAGCTCACCCGGGACAAGGTGCTTGAGATCAATGTCCTCGATCCCCTGCCTTACGATCCGCCTGAAAAAAAGGATCCTGCCCAGATGGAAGTCGTAGAGGAAGATGTGGTCCTTCCGGACGAAGAACAGAAGGAGGAAGCCCCTGATAAAAAACCCGGAAACAAGAATCCTGGCCAGCCTACTTTGTTTTAAGTTTTGCGTTAAATTACTTTACGTAAAGTATTTGTTGTAAAGCTTTAAATCAAAAGCACCTAAGGATTGACTTCCCTAAGGCGAACCGAAACCCCGGTTCTGTCCCCCGATTTTGAGGACCCGGTGCTGGAATCCCCCGGAGGGGTCTTCAGGGCTACTACCCCAGCCAGGCGTTGGAATTCTCCGGGACCGAGCGGCAGTTTAATAAGGATGCGCGTTTGTAGTGCTCAGTCTGTTTTGTACGCCGTTCCCCTGACGGCCCGGGAGGTGCCGACCAGTTTGTATTCGAAGGTGTACGAATCCGCTGAGGTCGTCAGTATTTTCATGTGGATCGCCTTTTCTTCCTCCCGGGATTCGGGGTTCAGATTGGTCACGATGTACTCACAGGGATTGATCCACCGCACGGATGCCGAGTCCGTCTTTCCGCGGTAGCGCGACACCTCCAGGTCCTTCGTCCGCGTAAACTCGGTGGTTTCCTCTCTTCCCTCGACGATGGCCGTATACCGGAATGTGCCTGTTTGAAATTGTTCGCAGTCCCTCACGGGGGCTTCGCAGGACAAATAGAGGGGCAGGAGCAGCAGGAGCGGGAGTTTCTTCATGCCCCAAAGATAAAACTAACTTCAATACCCCCTCTCATTTCAGTTTTGAAGGGGTGAATTTCCGGAAGCTGCCATCCCTGTAGAAGATGATCACAGACTCGATATCCCCTTCTGCTTCCCGAAATTTGGGATATTCAGGGGATTGGGCGGATGGGTCCGGGGATGCTCCCCCTTCGGGTCCCGGGTCCGGAAACCCACCTTTGCCGTTGAGCAGCCAGTACAGGTTTACCTCCGGGTACTTCTGGACTACCTTGAGGACAAAATCCAGGCTTGGTTTATTGCGGCCGTTGAGAAGGTGCGAAATACTCGAGCGCTGGACCCCAATGGCGTCCGCAAAAGCAGAGGCACTCAACTCATAATGGGCCAGGATGCGTTCCAGCCGATCCTTAAAGGCGGAGGTGTTTACCATGGTTAATCCGGTGGTCTTTTTACAATCCTGAACACCCCTCAAAGAGGCATTTAGAACTACAATTATCTAAAGTGATCATAGATATAATAATGCTTAACTACTTGGAAT
>CAZUZE010000151.1:0-5894 GCA_964624565.1 uncultured Robiginitalea sp. | reverse complement strand
AAGCGGAATTTGGCTAAATTCAATTCTTCACAGCTTCTTCAACGTCCTCCTTAACTTTCTTGACTTCTTTCTCGACGTCATCACCCATTTCTTCAATGGCCTCACCTGTTTTTTCGGCAGCTTCCTTTACTTCATCCACAGCTTTTTCCCCAGCCTCCTTTACTTCTCCTGCGGCTTTTTCAGCGGCTTTTTCAACATCGTCGGCAGCCTTTTCAATGGCGTCTCCGGTCTTTGCGGCAGCCTCCTCAGCCTTGTTGGCCGTTTCCCTGCATGAGGCGAGTGAAAATAACAAGGTCATCGAAAGCAGCACGGCTGATAGGATTCTTTTTTTCATGGTTTTCAGTGTTTAGAATTTGTTACACGACTTATATACGCGGGAATCCGGAAAACGGATCATTTGGCCCGTAATTCCGTTTGGAGGGACGCAACCTTTTCCGGCATAAATGCCTGTGAATTATGCTTAAATTCACTAATTTTGCGCTCTTTGGAAAAAAAAGGTACCAATTCGTGAGCCGGATGAAATTCAAGGAATACAAGGTATTGGATCTCCCCAGGGTCGCTGAGGCTGTTTTAGATTTCTGGAAAACCGGAAGCATCTTCGAAAAAAGCATCAGTTCCCGGGAAGGGGGTACCCCTTTTGTTTTCTACGAAGGACCGCCTTCTGCCAATGGGATGCCCGGGATACACCACGTAATGGCCCGGACGATCAAGGACATTTTCCCACGCTACAAGACCATGAAGGGGTTCCAGGTCCGGCGGAAGGCCGGATGGGATACCCACGGGCTGCCGATTGAACTGGGGGTGGAGAAGGAATTGGGGATCACCAAAGAAGACATCGGCACGAAGATATCCGTAGAAGACTACAATGAGGCCTGCAAAAAAGCGGTCATGCGGTATACCGATGTCTGGAACGAAATGACCGAAAGGATCGGCTATTGGGTGGACATGGAGAACCCCTACGTCACCTACGAGCCAAAGTATATGGAATCCGTCTGGTGGTTGCTCAAGGCCATCTACGATAAGGGCCTTATCTATAAAGGCTATACCATTCAGCCGTACTCCCCCAAGGCCGGGACGGGCCTCAGCTCGCATGAGCTCAACCAGCCCGGGACCTACCAGGATGTTACGGACACCACGGTAACGGCCCAGTTTGAAGCCGTGCGGGAAACACTGCCCGGATTTCTGGCGGATGAAACAGGGCCGGTGTATTTCCTCGCATGGACCACGACCCCCTGGACGCTCCCTTCGAATACCGCCCTTACCGTCGGCCCCGGGATCGATTATGTATTGGTGGAAACCTTCAACCAGTACACCCACCTGCCTTCAAAGGTGATCCTGGCAAAAGCACTTTTGGGCAAGGTCTTCTCCGGGAAGTTTTACGAAGTGGAACCAGGGGAATCCCTGCCCGGGTACCATGCCGGGGACAAGAAAATACCGTACCGCGTGATGCGGGAATTCAAAGGGTCAGCACTCGTTGGGATCCGGTACCGCCAACTCCTGGATTTCGCCCGGCCCTATACCGGGGCTGCGGATGCTTTCCGGGTCATCCCAGGGAATTTTGTGACCACGGAAGACGGTACCGGGATCGTCCACACCGCCCCGACTTTCGGGGCCGATGACATGCAGGTGGCCCAGGAGGCAGATCCGCCCGTGCCCCCCATGCTCGTTTTGGACGAAGCCGGGAACCCGGTCCCGCTGGTTGACCTGCAGGGCCGGTTCAGGCCCGAAATGGGGCCGCTCGGCGGGAAATACGTCAAGAACGAGTACTACGAGGACGGGAAGGCCCCGGAGCGCTCCGTGGATGTGGAACTCGCGATCCGCCTCAAGGAGGAAAACAAGGCCTTCAAGGTGGAAAAATACACCCACAGCTACCCGAATTGCTGGCGTACGGATAAGCCCATCCTGTATTACCCCCTGGATTCCTGGTTCATAAAAGTCACCGAGGTGCGCGAGCGCATGTACGAACTCAACGGGCAGATAAACTGGAAACCAAAGGCCACCGGGGTGGGCCGCTTTGGCAACTGGCTGGCATCGGCCAATGACTGGAACCTTTCCCGTTCGCGCTACTGGGGGATTCCCTTGCCGATCTGGCGTACCGCCGACGGACAGGAGCAACTAATTATCGGTTCGGTGGAAGAGCTCAAAGCTGAGATTGCCAAATCCATGGCAGCCGGCTTTATGGAGTCAGACCCCTTTGAAGCATTTGTGCCCGGGGACATGTCTGAGGAGAATTACAGCCGGATCGACCTGCATAAAAATATTGTGGACCAGATTACCCTGGTGTCTCCTTCCGGAAAGCCCATGAGGCGTGAGAGCGACCTGATCGATGTCTGGTTTGACAGCGGGTCCATGCCTTATGCCCAATGGCACTACCCCTTTGAGAACCGGGAGTACATAGACTCGGGAGCGTATTTCCCCGCAGATTTTATCGCTGAGGGCGTCGACCAGACACGGGGCTGGTTCTACACCCTCCACGCTATCGCGACAATGGTCTTTGATTCCATCGCCTACCGCAACGTCGTTTCCAACGGGTTGGTGCTGGACAAGGACGGGAAGAAAATGTCCAAGCGCCTTGGAAATGCGGTGGATCCGTTCGAAACCGTAGATGCCCATGGCCCGGATGCAACCCGCTGGTACCTGATCTCAAACGCCAATCCCTGGGATAACCTGAAGTTCGACATGGACGGGATCGTGGAGGTCAAGCGGAAGTTTTTCGGGACCCTGTACAATACCTATTCCTTTTTTGCACTGTACGCAAACATCGATGGGTTCTGTTATAAGGAGGAGGAAATCCCCATTTCGGACCGTCCGGAAATCGACCGGTGGATCCTTTCGGAACTCAACACCCTTGTGGAGGAAACAGACCGTGCCTATGAGGCCTATGATGCCACCCGGGCCGCCCGAATGATCTCCGATTTTGTGCAGGAGAACCTCAGTAACTGGTATGTGCGCCTGTGCAGGAGGCGCTTTTGGAAAGGGGAGTATGGACAGGACAAAATCTCGGCCTACCAGACCCTCTACACCTGCCTGAAACGGGTCGCCCAGCTGGGGGCCCCGATCGCACCCTTCTATATGGAGCAGCTCTACCGCGACCTGACCCGGGTTGCCATGGGGCCAAAGGAGGAGAGCGTGCACCTGTCGCACTTCCCCAAGCCCGATCCGGCCTGCATCGACAAAGAACTGGAAGCGAAAATGGCCATGGCACAGACGATATCCTCCCTGGTGCTTTCCATTCGCCAGAAAGAGAAGATCAAAGTGCGCCAACCCCTGCATAAAATCATGGTCCCCGTACGGGACGCTGAGGAGCGGAGTGCGATAGAGGCCGTGGCGGAACTCATCAAAAGCGAGGTTAACGTGAAGGAAATCCAATTGCTGGATGAGGGCTCGGACATCCTGGTCAAGCGGATCAAGCCGAACTTCAAAACCCTGGGTCCCCGCTATGGAAAAGAGATGAAGGCGATTGCAGCGGCTGTGGCGCAATTGGGCCAGGACGACATCCAGAAAATCGAACGGGAAGGCGAAATTATACTTGACCTTGGGGATAAAAGTATTAAATTGAATCTGGAAGATGTGGAGATCACCTCACAGGATATCGAGGGCTGGTTGGTCGCATCTTCAGGCCCCCTGACCGTGGCACTTGATGTGACCATAGACGAAGCGCTGCGAAGGGAGGGGATTGCAAGAGAACTGGTAAACCGGATCCAGAACCTGAGGAAGGAATCAGGTTTTGAGGTCACGGACAGGATTGACGTTAAATTTTTGAAAAATGAAACGGTCGAGGCGGCCGTATTGAGCAATTTGCAGTACATTAAATCAGAAACCCTGACAGCAGACCTGCAGTTCCAGGATGAATTAAAGGAGGGGACAGCTGTGGCTTTTGATGAAGTCAGCACGAAATTGCTTATCCAAAAACATTGAAATTATGGCAGAAGATTTGAAAACGAGATACTCGGATAAGGACCTAGAAGAGTTCAGGACCATTATTGAAGAGAAGATAGAGAAGGCCAAAACGCACCTGGAGCTCCTTAGGAGTTCCTATATGAACGACGGCAACAACGGGACGGACGACACCTCCCCAACCTTTAAGGCGTTTGAGGAAGGTTCCGAAACCATGAGCAAGGAGGCGAATACCCAACTGGCCATCCGGCAGGAAAAATTCATACGGGACCTTAAAAACGCGCTCCTCCGGATCGAGAACAAGACCTATGGCATCTGCAGGGTTACGGGAAAACTGATTAACAAGGAACGCCTGAAACTGGTGCCGCATGCCACACTTAGCATTGAAGCGAAAAACATGCAGAAGTAAGAAAAAAGGCCTCAAGGGGCTTTTTTTTGGACCTGTTTCCAGGGGCCTGCTCCTTCTCTTCTTTTTTTTGGGTGCCTCCGGCCTTTCGGGTCAGAAGCAGGTGACAAAGACCCTGCTGAATCCGGGGATCCATTCCATCAGCATCGATGGCGCCCTTGCCTATGCGCTGGAGCTGGAAACCGGGACGACCGATGAAGTCGTCGTGGAAGCCCGGATGGAAGGGGAATACGGCCCGGATTTGATGGTGCTCTTCAGGGAGTCAGGGTCCACCCTCTTTATCGGGACCCGGTTCGGGCCGGATTTTGAAATGCCCAATGACAAGCTCGGGGCACACAAGGTAATCTCGGTTCGCCTGAAGATCACAATCCCCGAGTACCACGATGTCTTCCTCAGTGCGGCGACTTGCCAGGTTGTGACCTCAGGGGTTTTCAGGAACCTGGAGATCGTCTTTAACGATGGGGGGTGCAGCCTCTCGCACAGGGCTGAGAATACGGAGGTTAAGACCGGGTCGGCCCCCATTACAGCCCGCCTCGGATCCGGGGTTGTCGAGGCCCAATCCCGCTACGGCACCGTCCGGATCGATCCGATCCCCACAGGGGACCACCACCTGAAACTCTTCAGTACGCAGGGGGATATCTCCGTCGTCTCCCTCTGAGAGGGGCATGGCCGCACAGCATGTCCGAAGATTGGCATATAATCCCTATTTTTGGCGGATTCAAACAAACCGGATGACTCTGAAAAAATCCCTCCTCTTAGTGGCCCTGGTGCTTTTGGCAGACCAAATCAGCAAGATTTACATCAAGACCCACTTTGAGCTCGGGGAGTCTGTGGAGGTTTTGTCGTGGTTTAAAATCCTCTTTATAGAAAACGAAGGAGCGGCCTGGGGGACAAAGCTCAGTGACCTGCTGCCCGTTTCTGAGAAAACGGGGAAACTGATTCTGACCGTATTCCGGTTGCTGGCCATTGGGGGCATCGGATACTGGCTTTGGGATATTCTGCGAAAAAAGGCCAATACGATCCTGGTGGTGGCGGTGAGCCTGATATTTGCCGGGGCCGTGGGAAACATCATCGACTCCCTGTTTTACGGGCAGCTTTTCAACCACAGCTACGGACAGATTGCCACCTTTGGTTCCGACCAGCCCTATGCAGGCCTGTTTTACGGGAAAGTCGTGGACATGCTGTACTTCCCCATGATCGACACGACCTGGCCGGACTGGGTGCCCGTAGTCGGTGGCAGGGCCTTCCGTTTTTTTGAACCCGTCTTTAATATAGCGGACACGGCTATTAGCACCGGGGTGGGTATTTTGCTTGTATTCAATAAAAAGGCCTTTGATAAACAGGGGCCTCAAAAGGAGAAATAGCGCTCCGGGGTCACACAGCCGTCGAGCCGGACATCCGTTTCTTCGACACCCTCGATGGCAGGTACCGGGCCGAAAAAACTAAGCCCTATTTTTTTGACGTCACTTCGGCAACTCGCCAGGAAGCGGTCGTAGTATCCGCCACCATACCCGATCCGATGGCCCTGCAGGTCAAAACAAAGTAGGGGGACGAAGACCACATCCAACCGGGCGGGGTCCACCTGGAGGCC
>CAZUZE010000150.1:0-5895 GCA_964624565.1 uncultured Robiginitalea sp. | reverse complement strand
CGGGGCGGCAGAAATCGCCCAGATGATGCGGGGGTTCCGGGAGAACCCGCCCCGGGCCCTGGACAACAGCCCCGTCATACGGATCGACGATTACCAAAATGCAACTTCCAGGGATATGAAAAGTGGGGCGGTCAGCCCGATTTCCCTGCCCAAATCCAATGTGCTTATCTACACCACCGCCGATGGCACCCGCCTTGCCGCCCGGCCAAGCGGGACGGAACCCAAGATCAAGTTCTACGTCAGTGTCCGGGGGGAGATCGGCTCGGTGGATCAGTATGAGCAGACCCGCCTCGAGCTGGAATCAAAAATAGACCGCGTGCTGCGCGACCTGAAACTGGACTGATGACCTACTTCCGGAAAATCCTCCGTTATGCCGGTCCGTATCGCAACTATGGCCTGCTCAATATTTTTTTCAACATCCTCTACGCCCTCTTCAGTGCGCTCTCCTTCGCCGCCCTGATCCCCATGCTCGACGTGCTGTTCCAGCAAACGGAACCCATAACGGCAAAACCCGTCTACCAGGGGATCGGTCAACTGGAAGCCTATGTCAAAGGGTGGCTGTATTACCAGGTGAACTCGGTGGCCGGAGAAGACAAAATGAAGGCCCTTATGCTGGTTATCGGCCTGGTGCTCGTGCTTTTTTTGCTCAAGAACGTCTTTAACTACCTGGCGATGTACTTTATTACGTTCCTGAGGAACGGCATCCTCAAGGACCTGCGCAATGCGATTTATGAAAAAATTGTCACCTTGCCGGTGGCCTTCTATTCAGAAAAGAAAAAAGGGGATATCATCGCGAGGATTACGGCAGATGTCCTGGAAATCCAGCACTCCTTCCTCTCCGTCCTCGAGCTGATCGTCCGCGAGCCCCTGACCATCCTTTTCACCATTATGGTGATGTTTGTCATCAGCGTAAAACTCACCCTTTTCGTCTTTATTTTTATCCCCCTCGCCGGCATGGTCATCTCGCGAATCGGGAAGTCGCTCAAGCGCAAATCGGACAGGGTTCAGGCGGAACAGGGCGCCCTGCTTTCCATAGTGGAAGAAACCCTGGGGGGCCTGAGGGTCATCAAGGCCTTTAACGCGGAAAACCAGTTCATACAGCGCTTCCGTGCTTCCACCGGGCGGTTTTTCCATTTTTCCAACAGCCTGCTGAACCGGCAAAACCTGGCCTCCCCCACGGGGGAATTCCTCGGCATCCTCGTCATTGGCGTCCTGCTCTGGTTTGGGGGGCGGATGGTCCTTATACAGGAAACCCTGGACGCTTCCTCCTTTATCGCCTATATGGGGCTGGCCTATAATATCCTGACCCCTGCCAAAGCGATCAGCAAGGCCTCCTATGGGGTCCGCAAGGGAAATGCCGCCGCCGAACGCGTTTTACAGGTCCTCGAAACGGAAAACCCCATCAAAGACCCGCCGGACGGCCGCAGCAAAACCGATTTTGAAAGGGACCTGGTCCTGGACAGGGTCTCCTTCAGTTACGGGGAAGAGCCCGTGCTCAAATCCTTCAGCCTGGAAATCCCCAAAGGGCAAACCATAGCCCTGGTCGGGCAGTCCGGGAGTGGCAAAAGTACGGTAGCCAACCTGGTCACGCGGTTTTACGATGTGGACAATGGGGC
Source organism: uncultured Robiginitalea sp. (assembly GCA_964624565.1). Taxonomy (GTDB): domain Bacteria; phylum Bacteroidota; class Bacteroidia; order Flavobacteriales; family Flavobacteriaceae; genus Robiginitalea. The sequence goes on along the minus strand of CAZUZE010000150.1, from coordinate 4,279 downwards.
CATCAAAATAGACGGCACAGATATCAGGGACATCACCAAGGCCTCGCTCAGGGGGTTGATGGGCCTGGTGACCCAGGATTCCATCCTGTTCAACGATACCGTGCGCAACAATATCCTTATGGGACGGGAAGGGGCCTCCCAGGAGGAAATCGAAGCGGCGGCCCGTATTGCAAACGCCCATGAATTCATTACCCAGTTGCCCATGGGATACGACACCAATATCGGGGACAGCGGCAACAAACTGAGCGGCGGGCAGAAACAGCGGCTTTCCATCGCCCGGGCGGTTTTAAAAAACCCGCCCATTATGATCCTCGATGAGGCGACCTCAGCCCTGGATACCGAGAGTGAACGCCTTGTGCAGGATGCTTTGGAAAAAATGATGCGGAACCGGACTTCCCTGGTCATCGCACATCGCCTCAGTACGATTAAGAACGCCGACCGCATTGTGGTCATGAGGGAGGGGGAAATCGTGGAACAGGGCACGCACGAGGAGCTTATTGCCCGCGACGGGGCGTACCGCAAACTCGTCGAAATGCAGCAACTCGGCTGATGCCGGAACCCGCCCTCACCCCCGGATCGCTGGGGCGCATTAAACCTTTCCCGGATATTCCGGTCTAAGGAGCAGCCCGGACCTATGAACCAAGAATCCGTTTTAGTAGCGCGTTTGAAGGATCCGCAGCGTCGGAATGACGCCTTCCGTGAACTCGTCACCGAGTATCAGGAACGACTCTACTGGCATATCAGGCGCATTGTCCTGACCCACCAGAACGCCGACGACGTCCTGCAGGAAACATTTATCAAGGTTTTCAGGAATATTGATACATTTAAGGGGGAGAGCCGCCTCTATTCCTGGATGTACCGGATCGCCACAAATGAAGCCCTGAGTTTCCTGAAACGGGATTCGAAAATCCAGGGGGCATCGGACGCCGAAATACAGGAAAGCCAAATGGCCAGCCTCAGGGCGGACCCCTGGTTTGACGGGGACCAGGCCGCACTGCAGTTGCAGGACGCCCTGGCCAGGCTCCCTGAAAAGCAGCGGTTGGTCTTCAACATGAAGTACTTTGAGGAAATGAAGTACGAAGAGATCTCTGAAATCCTCGAGACTTCCGTGGGAGCCCTCAAGGCTTCCTACCACCTGGCCGCCAAAAAAATCGAAAAACACTTAAAAGGTGTGGACGGGTAAGCTGAAAACACCGGATTAAACCTTTTGAACGAAACAGCATCTAAGGAGTAATGGAGTCGCCATCAGGACATAACGGTTTCAAAATACCCGAGGGGTATTTCAAGGGCTTTCCGGAGCGCCTGGAAAAGCGTCTGGGTGCCGGAATTGAGCGTGCCCAGGACCCCAGCGGGGGATTCCGGGTACCCGAAGGCTATTTTGATTCCTTTGCAGGCCGGCTCGGGGCGCGCCTTTCGAAAAAGGATCCCCCGGTGCGCAGGTTATGGGAAGGGAAACGGATCTGGATCCCCGCTGTGGCAGCCGCCATCCTGATCGCCCTGCTCTGGTCACCAGCCTCCCGGAATGAGAAACCGGAATTTGGCGATATCAGGGGGGAGGTCCTGGAGGCTTACCTGCAGACCGAGGAATTCGACCTGACACCCGGCGAACTCGCCGAAAACATTCCCATCGGGGATATAGCGATGGAGGATGTGCTGGACAACGCCCCCGGGGCCCAGCAACTTGCCGATTACCTCGAAACCTATATTGAATCCAATGAAGAACTATATTGGGAATCGAATGAGTAAGCGTATCAGACCCGTCGTGTTTTTTTTCACCCTCCTTTTCGCGGGAATATCCCTCTACGGGCAGAACCGGGAAAACAAGGAGCAGATCAAAGCGCTGAAAGTTGCCTTTTTCACAGAAAGACTTCAGCTTACCCCGGAAGAAGCCTCCGTTTTCTGGCCCATTTACAACGCCCATGAAAATGCGAAGGAAGAACTCCGGATTGCCCAGCGAAAGGAAATCAGGGACCGGTTTGAAACCCTGGACAACCTGACGGAGAAAGAAGCAAAAAGTGCCCTGGAGCGCTATCTGGACCTGGAAGAAAAGGAAGAAGAACTCGACAAGGCCTTCTACGAAGAAGTCGCCAAGGAGTTTTCAGCAGTGCGCACCCTCAAACTCTTCCAGGCCGAACAGGAATTCCGCAGGCGGCTTTTACAGGAATACCGAAAGCGCCGGGGCCAGTAACCCCTGCTTTCCGCAACCCAAAGGAAAAATCCTCCGTCCCCTGCCCCGACGGGCTATTCAAATTCAAGAAGGGCAATGCGCCCGTTTCCGGACGCCATTGCTTTGGATGCAGAGGTAAACCTCAGGCTGTAAAAACCCTCATCGCTGAGGACCTTCCAGCTCTGCCCGTAATCGCTGGAATAAAACACCCCCTTAAAACTAACCCCCAAAAGGTCACGGCCATTCCTCCCGGGCACGAACTGCACACAGCTCATATAGCCGGGCCCTGACCCGGACGCGCGCAATTCCCAGGTCCGCCCTCCGTCCGGGGTGCCCATTTTGTTGGCAGTATTCACATCCGGTTCGGTATAGTCCCCGCCTGCAGCATACCCGGCAAGGCCGTCGTAAAAATCGAGGCTGTACAGGCCGAAGGTCTCCGAGGAGGAACGCACCGGGGACTGCCGGACTTCCCAGTGCCCTCCCTTATCCGGGGAAAAATAGATCCGCCCCTTGTTCGAGGCGACCCAGCAGGAATCCCCCCATATGGCGATGTTGGTGTCGCTGGCGGCAAACGCCCCCTCCCCTTCCAGGGCCTCTGGAAGATCCCCGCAAGGGACTTTGGTCCAATGGTTCCCCCCGTCCCGGGTAATGAGTACACTAAGGCACCCGTCCATCGCATCTCCGATGGCAATGCCGTTTAAATCGTCCCAAAAGGCCATGGAATCGTAAAAAACACCCGGGCCCGACTCGGAGTACACCAATTCCATATCCCCGGTATCGCCGGTTTTATAGAGCAGGGCCGGGTCCCCGGCCGAGAGCATGAAGAAATCCGTGGCGGTATGGGCGACCGCCCGGAATTCGGGAAACTCCCCCAGGTGCGACATCCTCCGGGTGCGCACCTCCAGGCTCTGGAGGTCCACGCTTCCAAACAACCCCTTGCTCCCCGCAAAACCGAGGCTGCCCGGGAGCACGTCCAGCGCCCGGATCGAGGCGCTGTCCCGGTATACGACCTTGATTTCCACCTTTTCAAAAGGCGGGACTTCAGAAATTTCAGAGCACCCCCAGAGCAGGAGGATGAGGGCGGTAAATCCTAGGGTCCGCATGTCAGTCGCTTTTATGGAACGAATAAAGATATCGCAAATCTTTCCAAAACAATACCTTTGTCCGCACTATGAGGTTTCACAGGAATTTAGTGGAAGGGGTCATCGACGTACTCGACCAAATCTTCAATAAAAACAGCTACGCCGACAAGGCCCTCGAGCAGCAACTTCGAAAGAACCGGCAGTGGGGCAGCCGGGACCGGGGTTTTGTAGCGGAGACCGTTTACGACATTGTGCGGTGGAAGCGCCTCTACGGGGAACTTGCCGGGGCAACGCCCCCTTTTGCGGAAAGGGACCTCTATGGGCTTTTTGCCGTATGGGTGATCCTCAGGGGGGACCCGCTGCCCTCCTGGCCAGAATTCAGGGGAATCCGGGAAAAAGAGGTCCTGGTGGGTGCGCAGCAGCTCAATGCGGTTCGGAAATTCCGGGAATCGGTCCCGGACTGGCTGGATACCCTGGGGGAGGAAAGCCTGGGGGCGGAACGCTGGACCCGGGAACTGACGGCCCTGAATTCCCAGGCACCCGTCATCCTCAGGGCCAACCGGCTGCTCACCTCCCCTGAAAAATTACAGGAAAAATTGCTGGAAGAAGGTTTTGAAACCGACCTCCTCCCCCCCTACCCGGATGCCCTCCAGCTTCGCCTGCGCGGCAATGTCTTCCGGACCGCCTCTTTCCAGAACGGACTCTTTGAGCTGCAGGACGCCGCATCCCAGACCGTGGCTCCCTTCCTGGAGGTGGCACCGGGGATGCGCGTGATCGATGCCTGTGCCGGGGCCGGGGGCAAAACACTCCACCTGGCGGCCCTGATGGAAAATAAAGGGCAGCTGATCGCCCTGGATATCTATCCGCAGAAGTTACAGGAATTGAAAAAAAGGGCGAAGCGCGCCAGGGCCTTCAATATTGAAACCCGCCCAATCACCGATGCCAAGGTAATCAAGCGGCTGAGGGATTCTGCGGACCGGGTGCTGATCGATGCCCCCTGCACCGGCCTGGGGGTGCTCAGGCGGAACCC